>JAIRRD010000287.1 GCA_031256155.1 Holophagales bacterium | reverse complement strand
CTGCTGTTCATATGCTTTAAAACGTTCAGCAGAAACTTCGTTGGACAGTATACGGCGGAACTGAGCGGGATCAGGGTTGCTGAACTCCTGGCGTGTGACAAGCAGCGGGCCTTGCTTCCAGGCAGGTGTGAGAGAACGGCTGGCATTGTAGCTTGGAAAATGTCCGCTCAGATTTCTGTCCCAAACTGTATGGTTGTATATTTGCCTGTTGCGGATGTAGCGAATATCAACCACGTTCCAAAGGTCGTGATGCCAGTTGCTTTGTCCCCAATACACGGGACGGTTGTAATAGCCCATTGGAGCCCATCCGAAGTAACTACCCGACATGTTCCAGACAACCCAGGCGGGACTGTAATAAACGCCCGGAATCCAGTACCAGCCATAGTGAGAACTCCAGCCCCAGCGCCCATAGTGATGTGTCATATAGCCAAATGGGTCATAGCTGATCCAAGTCATGCCTCCCCTGTAAGCGCCCCAGTATCCGCGCCAATAAGGGCGCCAACTGGGTATTGTTATGCGTGGGCGCCAGCACCAACCAACCTCGACCACATTGACCCAATCTCCGTGACCATCAAGCGTATCGGCGTAATGACGTATCTCGGAAGGTACATATTTACTGTTTACTGACAGCTTGTAAGCTATATGCTTTTCGGCCCATGCTTCAAAAACGTCTATTTCATAAGTGTTGAATGGATATGTACGGTCTAAACGCTCGTTATTGCTGTAAATAGTCAGCCATTCTCCAGCACGGATATTGGTTTCATCTATTTTGTTGCGAAATACAACACTGCCAGAAAACACCTTCACGCGTACGGAATTATTAACTCCAACATCCAAACTGGCATCGCTCCTGTCTCTAAGCGTAATAATGCCTGAAGGCGTGTCTATTCGTATGTATGCGTCACTCCGTGGGCCGACAACAATCCTGAGCCGTCCGTAATGCAATCTGAACAGTGCCTGCGTTCCATCGTCCTGGTCGTCAAACAGCGTGGCAACTTCTAAGCGAATTTTCTCGCCAAAGGCGATTTTGGTCCCATCGCCAAGCTGAATAACTCCGCGTCCACTGCTTTCGATAACATCGCCCTCACCTATTGGTGTGCCGATGGTGAGTTCTTCATCAACGTCCCATTTGCGGATTTTTACACTGCCTTCCACATAGCGAACCATAGCATAGCGCTCAGGGCGCTCACCAAGGTATTCATCAGGCGTCTGTGCAAAACATGGGCTCGGACAAATTAAAGCCGCAGGCGCAATGAAGGATGCAAGCCTTAAAGAGCTGATTTGACCAATGGATGACAACATGGTTCACCTCCGTCCTGAAGTCCGGGATATGTACCGCAATCCCAAAACAGTCTATAAGCTAAAGCTATGCCAATTTATAGTGAATGCACTTTATAGCTGTTTTCGCTTGTATTGCTTGCTTAACGGCGAGCAAAGCCCCATAGGCACTAACATAATTTTACCTTTGTGGCTGCAAATCCCTTGTGTGGACACACTTTTTGCCAGAAATTGATATTTTGTTGATGTCGTTTTTTGTTGTATAAGTGTCAATATAACAACATTTATAGTCGTTAAGGTTGGTGCCTATGGAGCAAAGCCTGCCTGCAAGCAATACAACTGTAACAACTGGGTAGTATTGCCTGCGCCTCCCATTGCGCTCCCCGCCTGTCGGTGGCTTGCTCCATTACGGCGCATCCACACGTTTTACTTGTGGAGCGTAACAATGCTCCACAAGTAAAGTGACTATAACTACAATGGGTACGGCACAATAGCATTGCCGCGCGGCGGTGGCGGGGAATGCTGGGCAAGCTCTTGTAAAACCGGTAATAATTCGTTCCATGAAAGCGCCCAACTGTGTAAAACACTATCAACCAAACTTCTCTTGCAAAGCTCTAAGCGATCTGGATGGAACCTCAGTTCAAAGTCCCTTATGGCAGGTAAGGGGATAAATGCATACCTGTATGTTGCAGAATGCACTATGGTCAGATATTCTTCACCATCATCCAAAATCCATAATAATCCTGCCAAGTTGTTCAGAAAGTCAGAAGTTTCTTTAGCTGTACTCTTAAAATTTGTTGACAATGGTGTCTGGCTTGGAAAAGCAAATCGCCCGAAAGAAGTTATTGACTGCCCCGCATCACGCCACATTGAAATTGGACGTCCTGGCAGACCAAAACGCAACTGCCTGATTTCATTTGAGTTGAAAATAGAAACAGTTCCATCTCTACTAACGCTGATGGTCATATCCGAGTTCCGCTGTTTGATCTGTAATCTCTGCGGTTCGGGCATTGGCTCAACAATTCGCCATGACAAATACCATGATCGGTTCTTCCAGGGAAAATCCTGAGCGCCAACAGTTGACACCATAATCAACGTCGTCAAAAAGAAAGTCTGTTTCAGATTCAGTTTAGCTCGTCTCATGGGTTTCTAAATCATGGCCGCCAACCGCACAAAGTTTCCATGTTATTGGCGATTACGCAGTGAATATGTTTTACATCACATCTGCGCAGTTCCGCCAAGCATTTTGCAGTATGTATTACAAATGCTGGTTCACACGGCTTTCCACGATATGGAATTGGTGCCAGAAATGGTGAATCCGTCTCAACCAAGATTCGATCCTCAGGTACACAAGCTGCTGTTTCTCTGATAGTCTCGCACTTCTTGGGAAAAGTTAAAATGCCTGAAAAACTGATGTAAAAATTTAATTCAATGGCTTTTTTGGCAAAAGCTGGATTTTCAGTAAAACAGTGAATAATACCGCCAACCTGTGAGGCGTTCTCCTCTTCCAGAATCCGCAGTGTAGCGTCTGGAGCCGACCTTGTGTGAACCATAAGCGGCTTGTTGAGTTTTTTTGCCAATCTTATTTGAGAGCGGAACGCCTGCTCTTGCTGGTCTCTTGGACTCAGGTCATAGTGCCAGTCCAAACCAGTCTCGCCGACAAAAAGGGCTAAGGGTGAGCGCAAGAGATCGGTCAAAGCCTGTTCAGTGCCGACATTCCATTGCCCGGCATCGTGCGGATGAACGCCCAAAGACGCACGAATATTGTCATGAGATTCGGCCAGTTTCAATACATTTCTGGAGTCCTCCAAATCCGTCCCAACCGCAATTACTCCATGTACGTCAGCAAGCCGGGCACGGCGCAGCACAGCTTCCGCATCTACATCTTTCTGATGGTTTCCGGTCAAATGGCAATGGGCATCCAAGAGCATATATCAATATAGCAGTTCAACTACAATAAATTGAACTGCTGCAATTTGTGGTCAATGATATTGTGGAACCGCAAATAACAACTTGCACAAAACTCTATAATTGATGTAACATTATCCTTTTGTGTGTGAACAAGCCGCAAACATTTTTGGTTTGCGGTCGGTTCCAGGAGGCTTTAATTATGAAACCGGATATTCATCCAAAATTGCACGAAGTAACTGTCCACTGCGCTTGTGGTAACGAATTTCAGACTCGCTCCACCAAGCCAGAACTTCGCGTTGAAACTTGCGCGGCCTGCCATCCCTTCTACACCGGCAAACAGCGTGAAGTTGCCCTCACAGGCCGTGTGGAAAAATTCCACAAAAAGTACGCAAAGACCGGCGCAAACAAGTAGCTTCAATATCTTTGAGAACGGGCCGATAGCTATCGGCCCGTTCTCTTTGTTTACAGTAGGGCAAATAGCTCATTTCCATTAATTGCCTTTAATGAACCAACACAACCCCCCAAAAGAATCACATGCAAGACCAGCTTGAGGCCCTGGAGGCCAAGTTTCAGGAAGTAGAGGCACAGCTTCAGGATCCGACCTATGTCAGCGACCCAAAGCGGCTAAAAGACCTGGCCCGGCTCAGAGCGGAACTGGAGCCGGTAGTCAATGCCTGGTCAGCTCAGTGCCGCCTCATCAAACAACTGGAAGATGCGGAAGAAATCATTTCTGACCGAGATATAGACCCTGAATTGAAAGAAATGGCTCAGGACGAAATACCGGGCTTGAAAAAATCCATTCAAGAAGGCGAGGAAGTCCTAATGCGCCTTCTGATACCTAAAGACCCCAAAGATGCCCGCAACGTGATTCTTGAAGTCAGAGCTGGAACCGGCGGCGAAGAAGCCGCTCTGTTCGCGGGTGAGCTATTCAGAATGTACCTTAGATTTGCCGAGCGGCGCGGTTTCAAGGTGTCAGTATTAGACGAAAACGAAGCGGATATGGGCGGCATTAAAGAAGCTATTGCCCAGATTGAAGGTAGCGGTGCCTATAGCCTGTTTCGCTTTGAATCAGGCGTCCATAGAGTACAGCGTGTTCCAAAGACCGAAAGTCAAGGCAGAGTGCATACATCAGCCGCAACAGTAGCCGTAATGCCGGAGGCTGAAGAAGTTGACATTCAAGTCCTTGAAAAAGACCTCCGCATAGATGAATTCTGCTCCGGTGGCAAGGGCGGCCAGGGCGTCAACACAACATATTCAGCTGTCCGTGTCACGCACTTGCCCACAAATACTGTTGTGCAATGCCAGGATGAGCGCAGTAAACTGAAAAATCTGGCAAAAGCTATGACAGTACTGCGTTCCCGTTTGCTCGAAAAAGCTATGCAGGAACAGGAAGCCCAGACTTCCGCTATGCGAAAATCACAAGTAGGCAGCGGCGACCGCTCTGAAAAAATCAGAACATACAACTTTCCGCAGAGCCGTGTAACCGACCATCGAATAAATGTCACAACCTATCAATTAGAAACCTTTATGCAGGGTCAGATTGAACCGATCCTGGAACCCTTGCGCTCCGCATTTGAAGCCGAAAGGCTCCAGCAACTGAACGGTTTATGATTTAGAGCAATTCCATGTAATTAGCTGAAATAAAAAGAATTTACGGTAATTGGAGATTGTCCCAAAACCTTTCATCCCAAAATTATGGAACGTGATTTTGAGATAAAACTGCGATAAGCGTAAAATCATTAAAGCGATTTAACCCTGAAAAGTTAAATCGCTCCAAACGCAAATTGATAGTAGAACAAACGAGGTGATCATGAGTAAACTCCACATGTCCCCCCAGCCAGGAAGCTACTTGGCGGCATACGTTGGGGATTACTTGCCTTTGGTTCTGAAGCATGAATCCGCCGGAAAGCCAGGATGGTGTGCTTTCTTAAGGACAAACCTAGGGCGCGGTGCACTGGCCAGCAGAGAAGTCATAGCAAGAGCCGGTGGGCGAGAGGGCGGATTGCTTACTTTTGGTGGAGCCAGTTGGCGCGATATACCGCTGCAAGCTGAACATGGCAAGTGGAGTTTGGATTTAGCTTTTTCTGAAGTGGGCTTTTTCAAAGCAAAGGCTTACGTGCTTGACCCAAGCGGATATCAGCATTGGCCCGATGGCCCTGATCTCGCTATTTCTGTTTTGCCAGACAATTTGCGTACTGGAAACACAATATATTGTGCTTTCCCGAGAATGTTCGGTCATTCACGCATTCAGACGCAAACAGCAGACCCTGTGCGAGAAGCCGAATACCGGCAAATGGAAAGCAATGGCATCACTGTCATTCCAAAAAGCGGGACACTGCGGGATGTCACGGCCCAACTTGATCACATAATAAATACCCTGGGCTGCCGCATACTGCACCTGTTGCCCATTGGCCCGGTTCCCACAGTCGTCGCCAAAATGGGGCGCTTTGGAAGCCCCTACGCTTCCCAAGATTTGACAGCTATAGACCCCGCCTTAATAGATTTCGATCAGCAAACCACCGGCGTAGAGCAGTTTTGTGAACTAGCGGATGGAGTCCATTTACGCGGCGGCCAGTTGTTTCTGGACATAGTTGTCAATCACACTGGCTGGCACAGTTCTTTAATGGAATCTCACCCGGAGTGGTACCAGCGAAATTCTGACGGAACTTTCAAAAGTCCCGGAGCCTGGGGAATTATCTGGGGCGATTTGATTGAATTGGATAACCAAATGCCCAAGTTGTGGGAGGCTACAGCCGAGTCATTGCTCGAATGGTGCAGACGCGGTGTTGACGGATTCCGCTGCGATGCGGGCTATATGGTGCCACTGCCAGCTTGGCAATATATAATTGCCAAGGTCAGGGAACGGTTTCCAAACACCGTGTTTTTGCTGGAAGGGCTTGGCGGAGCTTGGGAAATTACAGAGTCGCTACTGACTGAAGGCGGTATGCAGTGGGCCTACTCAGAGTTGTTCCAGAATTTCCATCCGCAACAAGTTTCTGGATACATGGATCACACACTAAAGCAGTCCCATCGTATGGGGCCGTTGGTTCACTACAGTGAAACCCATGACAACCTGCGCTTAGCAGCAAAGAGTCATAAATGGAGTCTGATGCGCAATCGTCTTTGTGCGTTGTCCAGTCACAGCGGCGCTTTTGGTTTTACTTGCGGTGTGGAATGGCTTGCGGTTGAGAAAGTGGATGTCCACGAATCCAGAGGCATGGCCTGGGACAATCAAACTAATATAGTGGACGAACTATCGGCACTAAATCACCTCATTTCAAACCACCCGTGTTTTCAAGACGGCGCAAGTGTCGAGCGGATAAGCCCCGATGACTCATGGGTGCTGGCACTTACGCGCCATAGTGCCAACGGATTGGATCGCGGGTTGGTCATCGTCAACCTGGACGCAGATATTACACGCACCTTGGATATCAGTCTTACCGCATGGGAATCATTGGGGTCGCCAAACATTGATTTATTGGGGCAAACGCCGCCTGAAACTCAAAAAATTGATGACACAATTCGTTTGAAACTGCGTGAGGGAGCAAGTTATTTTCTCTCCAATAGTCTGGAACCAGTTGGACTTAGCGGCACTGAGTACAAAAACGCAAGGGCGAGGTCAGCCTGGGCCATTCAAAACCTGTCTGAACGGCTGCCAATGGAATTGCTGGGGAAGTTTGACTGGAAAGAATTAGCCGAATTAGTGGATAAAAACCCCTTGGCTTTCCTTGCTGAATTGCCGCATTTGGACAACAACTCATCTGGATTGATTGAGCGCATCCGCAATGTAACAAATAAAACAGAATATCCGCAAGCCCTCTTATGGACACCGGAGGATTTAAACCGAGTGTTTCTGGTTCCCCCTGACCATTCGGTGCTTATCAGAGACACAGCCCCATTTGAAGCAACAATCAAGTTGCCGAGCCGTGATTTCATAAATCTGCGATCAATACCCGCCGGTGGATACCAAATAGCATCGCTGCCCCCGATAACTGGAATTTCTGTTTCAGAAGACGTCCGTTTAGAATTAAACAGGTTCGCTGAAACACACGGCAAGCGCTCTTTCGGCACTTTAAGATATTTATCTAAATCACCATTCAGACAAAAACCGAAAAACGATGTTATGGCACTGCTGACTAACGGACGTGGCGCTATGGCAAAGTTTCATTCTGACCTTGGCCGCATAACAAGTAAATACGACTGTGCGCTTGGTGCAAACTTACATACAACCGTTCCATGTGACCGCCATATATTTGTTAAGCGCGTCCGTGCGTGGGTAAACGCCGATGGTTTTATCACACCGTTAAATGGTGAAAATCTTATCAGGTTTCACGCCGGGCCTCCGGTTTCCTGGGTATTTTTGGGACACGCAGGTGATGGCAGAGCCGTTGAAATTTACATGATGGCCGACCTGATGCCCAAAAGTAATACATTGGTAATTCTCTTCGAGCGTCCCGACGCGCCGCCGGAGCGCGGCGTGGATTTGCCGGACACAACCAAAGTGCGCCTCACAGTGCGCCTGGATTTGGAAGACAGGTCATTTCACCAAGAGACAAAGCGATGGGACGGGGCTGACGATTATTTTAATCAAGTCACGACCCCAAATAAAAATGGCTTTTTCTTCAAACCAGGTCAAGGTCGACAATTAGAAGCTGCTATTGACTCTGGCACATTCAACATGGAGCCGGAATGGAGCTTGAATCTGCACCATGCCATTGAAGGTACCCGTGGAATGACTGACAGTGGAGATGCCTGGAGTCCGGGATGGTTTGAAATTGAATTGCCCAAGGGCAAGAAAGTTCATCTGGTGATTACAGCGGAAAAAATAATGCCTATAGATTGGGCTGATTTTAAAACCAAGCGCAAAAAGGTGCTGGCGCCATTTATGGATCTTGCGGAAACCCTGTTTGAGCAGTCCCTCATGCGAAGCCTGAGCGCATACATAGTTGACCGTGACGGAGGCAGTTCTGTTATTGCCGGTTATCCATGGTTTTTGGATTGGGGACGGGATACCTTGATTGTATGCCGAGGCATGATAGCGTGTGGACTTGCGAAAGAGGCAGGACGCATTTTAGTTACTTACGCAGCGCTTGAGAAAAATGGCACACTGCCAAACATGCTGTGTGCTGACAGCACTGCCAACAGAGACACATCTGACGCCCCACTGTGGCTTGCTCTGGCTTCAATGGAAGCAGCAAATGTGCTGGGCGACAAGTTTTTACAGTCTCCGCTGTCAGACGGGCGCAAGCTGATTAACGCGCTGCTGGCGATTGCTGAAGGATACATCGCCGGAACCCCTAACGGCATCAGAGTTGATTCAGACTCTGGATTGGTGTGGAGTCCGCCCCATTTCACCTGGATGGATACAAACTATCCGGCATCCTCCCCAAGAGAAGGCTATCCTGTGGAAATTCAAGCTCTTTGGCTGTGTTTGTTACGTTTACTTGCCAAAGCCCTCCCAAAAACCAAGGCTGCAAAATGGAATACTCTGGCTAAATTGGTGGAATCATCATTGGAAATGTTTTGGCTGGAAGCAGAAGGTTATTTTGCGGATGTCCTCGTTGCCCACGCTGGTTGCCCCGCGAAAGAAGCCAAACCCGCAGATCATTTACGGCCGAATCAATTATTCTTAATATCGCTTGGACTCGTAAAGGGAACAAAAGCGCAATCAGCCGTTTCAGCGGCATGGCGGTACTTGCTGATACCTGGAGCTATGAGAAGTCTGGCACCGCTTCCCGTAAAAACGCCGCTGCCGGTTCATGCTCCCTGGGGCGCTCCCCTCAACGACCCTGAACATCCTTACTGGGGGCACTATGAAGGAGATGAAGATTCGCGCCGCAAACCGGCTTATCACAACGGCACAGCATGGGTTTGGCCTCTTGGCGTATTTTGCGAAGCCCTAGCAATGGCTTGGCCAAATGACCCAGCAGCCAAAAACTCGGCCCTAGCAATTCTTGGCAGCATTGACCAACCGTTTTCAAAAGGCTGTGCAGGCCATTTACCAGAAATCATGGACGGCGATACCCCTCACACTCCCAGAGGCTGCGATGCGCAAGCATGGAGCCTGAGCGAAATTATCAGAGCCGGAAAATTAATCAACAACTTAGGAAATCAGTAACAGTAGCAGTATATTTTTCTTGTGGAGCATTGTTATGCTCCACAAGAAAAACGACTATACATACAGGTCACATTGGTTTCCTAGTATTGGGATCCCTGAGAGGCAGACGTTGTACTTGTAAGGGCAGTATATCTTTGAGAAGCCCTGGATGGTCGTGGTCTCCAGCTTCTATTAAATCTGCCTGTCCTACGGCAAGAATAATGACTTTATCCATGTCGAGCAATTGCCTGGCCATACGCTGTATATCAGATGGAGTGACGGCTTGAATTTTTTCTCTGTAGTTTACCCACCAGTCTTCAGGCCAGCCAGCCATTGCTTCTGAAGCCAATATACTCGCGGCTGCGGATTTATTCCATCGGCTGGGAAATGAGTCAACCAAACCGTCTTTAACAGTCTGGAGCGCAGTATCTGTAAGAGGCACATTCTTGAGCGTTTCCATTTCCGCGATTGCTAGACGTAGCAGGTATGCTACGGTGTTGTTATTGGTCTGTGAGTTACCAGAGAAATCGCCAGTCCAGTGCGCTCCTTCGCTAAGAGATGAGCCTATTCCATAGGTCAGACCTTCGTCAGAGCGGATTTTCTGCATCAGTCTGCCTGTAAAGCTGCCGCCCAGAATGTGGTTCATAACGCTTGCGGCATACCAGTCCTGGTCGCTGCGGCGCATACCTGGAAAAGCCCACTGAACCATAGCCTGTGGGGCGGCTTTGTCAACTACATAGATTCCAGGTTTGCGCGTAAATTCAGGCGCGGGGATATTAGGGCTAACTTGCGCGTCTTTTGCTGGTTTCATTGAGCCTAGTGTGGCGTTAAGGCGATCCAGCACTGTTTTTCTGTTGAACTTGCCAGAAATGGTAATGAGGAAATTTGATGGATGAAGAATACGTGAATAGAACGCAAGCAAGTCATCCCTGGTAATGGAATCAATGCTGGCTGGAGTAGAATTCTTTACCGTGAAGTGGTCTTCGCCCCGTAGCAAGTGCGACATCTGATAAGACGCTATTGATGTCACTGAATCGTTCAGGCGTTCCTGCGATTGCTTGATGTTGCGTTTAAATAATTCCAGGCGATCCTGTGGGAAAGCTGGCTGCGTAAAGATATCAATCATCATTCCAAAGACTGCGTTGAAGTCCTTTTCCATGCACTGCATGGAAATTGAGCCGCTTGTATCGCCGCAGGTGCTGGTGACGGAGGCTGCTAGGTCTTCGAGAAGATCCACTTGTTTTGCAATCGCCATTTTAGTGGAGCCGCCCTGTGAGAGCAGTGAACCAAATAATCCGGCAACGCCTTCTTTGCCGTCTGGTTCCATGTAGCTACCGCCTTTCCAATGAATGCTCAGGCGCACTACAGGGGCACCGGTAGCATCATCAGAAAGATAAACAGGAATATCGTTTTTGAGCTTGGTCTTAAAATCTTTTGCCTTTGGAACCTGAAAAGCCAACGGCGGATACGTGAGTTTTTCCGGCCTATCAGGCAATGTCTGCGCGGTCAGTGTGGCAAAGCCAAGGGCAAGGGCAAGCGTAATGCGTCCAAACATTAATTCACCTCCTGGGGTTGGTTGGGACGTTGGCGTTCAGCGGGGGCTCCAGCGCGGGTGGTTATGAGTACATTGCTGCGTTCCTGGACAAGATATTCACGAGCAACGCGCTGTATGTCCTCTTTAGTGATTGCCTGGAGTCTGGCGGGGCCTTGCAGGAAATCCTTATAACTGCCGGCGGCTTCCGCCTCAGCTAAAGCGCCGCGCAAGACAGTATTACTTTCTTGCGCCAGATAGAATGACATTTGTGCGGCCGTCTTTACGCGCGCTAATTCTTCATCTGTCACGCCATTTTGAACAATTTTTTGAATTTCAGCGTAAATAAGCGATTCTAAGTTTTCAGGGCTTTGGCCCGGCAATGGAGTGGCGCGAAAAGAAAATGTTCCACTAAGTTTTTGTCCGCGCGAAAATGCTGTAACTGATGTTGCGACTCTTTGTTCCAGCACCAAACTTTTCCCAAGCCGCCCGGCGGGGGGGGCGCCACCGCGTCCGCCACCGCGTCCGCCACTGGAACTCCCGCTGAGAATTGAAGCCAGTGCCCTGAGCGTAAGAGCGTCTTTATGAACTGTGGAAACAGTTTTGAAAGTGATTTGAATGCTGGGTTGTGTTTCCGCCTTGGCTATCATGCGCTGCTGGGCTGGCTGAAGTGGTTCTTCTGTTATAATTTCTGGTACACCTTTGGGATTGGCAGGTATGCGGCTAAAGTACTTTTCGATTAGTTCTATAGCTTTATCGGTGTTAAAGTCGCCTACTAGTACGGCGGTAATGTTATTTGGCGCGTAGTAAGTGGCAAAGAACTCGTTTGCCTGTTCCCTGCTCACTTGGGAAATATCACTTGGCCAGCCGATGACTTGCCAGTGGTAAGGACTTGCCATCCAGGTCATAGCGTTATATGCCTCGCCAATCAGCCCCTCAGGACGTGATTCCAGCGTCTGCCGCCGCTCTTCCAAAACTACGTTGCGCTCACTGTAAAATTCTCTGAAAACGGGGTTCATAATGCGGTCGGATTCCAACAGCGTCCATAACTCAAGTTTATTTGAAGGAATGGATACGATGTAAAAAGTCCGATCCTCGCTGGTACTAGCGTTTAAGCCAGTAGTACCTGCCGCTTCATAAAGTTGCCAAATTTCATCCTTGACTATCAGTTCTCTCTGCTCTTTTACGAGCTTGTCGAACTCGTCAAGCAGGCTTTGAAGTCGCGGTGTCCTGACACTGGGATCCATTATGTTCTTAATTTCACCCCGGCGTTGCTTATCCCTCAGAAAAGACATTTCTTTTCGGATTTCAGCCTGGACTTTGTCCTGGAGGTCGTTGAGTTCCAAGTCTCTGCTGGTGTTCCTGGTGCCAATAGTCTTGGTGCCTTTGAACATCATGTGTTCAAACAGGTGGGCTAAGCCGGTTATTCCTGGTCTTTCGTTGGAACTGCCAACCTTGGCAACCCACCCGCAGGCAATTGTTGGCTCGTTATGGCGTTCAACCAGCAAAACTTTCATGCCGTTTTTGAGCATGTGTTCCCGAACAGGAATATTTTGCGCACCAAGTGAGCTAACTCCCACGATTGAGGCAGCAATAAAAGTTAAGGCCGATGTTTTTATCATAGGCATCCCTCTCTAAAAGTAAAACAACTCAAGCATAAGATTACTATCTATGGAAAATCGTTTAATGATAAATTTTTTATAAACACCAACTTTTGCCCATCGTTCCAGTCAGCCCTTACATGATTTTTATAGCATTTTGACTTATTGTAGTTCGTAGTCACAATGTTTAATCCAGTACGTGTGCGATGGCAGGGAGCAGGGTATCTGCTGTCCTGGACTTCAGTTTTCGTAACGCGGCCTTCATTTTTGAATAGGTCTGCATCTATAGCAGTTCAGCTACTGTCAAATTCCAGAAATAAAATGCAACTTGATTTCAAATAATCTTAGCCAATCTTACGCAGATCATGTTAATATGTTTTATGCCTTCTGCTGATTACTACAAGACTCTTGGCATTCCAAAAAACGCCTCCGAAGACGACATAAAAAAAGCTTACAGAAAAATGGCGCGCAAGTATCATCCCGACTTAAACCCCGGAAACAAAGAGGCGGAATCAAAATTCAAAGAAATAACAGAAGCCCATGAAGTTTTGTCAGACCAAGTGAAAAGACGAAACTATGATACTTTTGGCGACCCTAATGGCCCCGGGGCGCAGTCTCAATGCGGGTTTGATTTCAGCGGCTTTGGAGACTTCTTCAATTTTGACCAGCGCCCATCAAGAAAAGGACACCCCACGCCAAAGCGCGGCGAAGACATTCAACGCACAGTGCATATCAGTTTTAGAGATGCTTTCCAAGGCGTAAAACTACCGATACAGGTTCACAGAACTGAAACATGCAAGATATGCCAAGGAATCGGTGAAACCCCAGGCGCAGAAAAACAAAACTGCCCCACCTGTAATGGAACAGGCTATCTTCATAATGGTCTCAGTTTTTTCAAATCACGTCAGGTGTGCCCAAACTGCGGAGGGATCGGACGTAAAGCACCTCCTTGCTCAGAGTGTCAAGGCAGAGGGAGAAATCCCATTCACGACACAGTTACAATAGCGATACCGGCAGGCATTGAAGACAACGCAAAACTTAGGGTAGCAAGCAAAGGCGAAGCTGGACAGCGCGGTGGCGGCCCAGGGGATTTATTTCTGTTCATTCGAGTAGATAAAGACGCTGTGTTTGAGCGAAAAGGGTCAAACTTGTACATCAAGCGCCCCATCAGTTTTTCCGAAGCAGCGCTTGGCGCAAAGCTGGAAGTCCCTACGCCTGAATCTCAAACCACAATCCGCATTCCGCCAGGTACTCAAAGCAGTTCTAAGCTACGAATAAAAAACCAGGGAATGCCTATTCCCAAATCCAATCAGCGAGGCGATTTATTTGTCGAAATTCAAGTAGTGACGCCAAATATTCAGGACGAACGAAGCAAAGAACTCCTAAGGGAACTAGCGGAAATCAACGACCATGATCTCATATCAAACGAGCGGAGGAAGCCGTGAGACATGATTCAAAAGCTGGACTTTACATGATAGGCGTTGTAGCAACGCGCTATGAGATACACCCCCAGACACTCCGGCTGTACGAAAGAGAAGGACTTCTCCGTCCAAGCCGCACTGACGGCAAGACACGCCTATACAGCGATGACGATATGGAACGTTTGGAATTTATTCTCAATCTAACAAGAGAACTTGGAGTCAATTTAGCCGGTGTTGACGTAATCCTAAATTTGCGCGATCAGATGAACAATCTGCAAGAAAATATGCAGACAACGCTGGAACAATACGAATCTCTTCTTAGACTCCATAATATCGAACTGCCCGAATCACGCAAAAAAATGCCCGCATCAGGCGGGCTGGTTAAACTGTATAAGCAGGGATTGAGGAAAATTTAGCTACAGCGTGTTGTAAATTATAGATTTGCAATTTACAGAAATTTAAACATTGTTCTAAACGGCTCGGTGATATTTTACGAATTACTACTGGTCAGAGTTCATCTACTTAGCCATAATGTCTAAGGACAACTGCCAGTCTAAGGAAACTTCATGCTAAACACTCCGTTGATTCGACTCACCAATATCAAAAAATACTACCAAATGGGAGACATGGAGGTTAGAGCTCTGGATGGGGCCAGTCTTGAGATTTACCGTGGGGAGTATGTCGCTATCATGGGTCCCAGCGGATCTGGCAAATCAACGATGATGAATGTTATTGGTTGCTTGGACTCGCCTTCCAGCGGTGAGTATCTGTTAAACAACAAAATTGTTTCCAAAATGTCCGATGATGAACTGGCTCAGATCAGAAATGAAGAAATAGGTTTTGTTTTTCAAACATTTAACTTACTAGCCAGGACAACGGCGCTACACAATGTTGAACTTCCGCTGATTTACGCTGGAAAATCGCCTATCGCAAGAAAAAATATGGCGCATAACGCCCTTGACAGCGTGGGGTTAAGGGCGAGATCCGACCATATGCCGAATCAATTATCCGGCGGCCAGCGGCAGCG
>JAIRRD010000284.1 GCA_031256155.1 Holophagales bacterium | reverse complement strand
GTTCAACGGCGGAACTAGTAGCTGCCATGGGACTCAAATTTGCCGTGCTGACCAGTGTTACAAGGGATGACTTACCCGATGGCGGCGCGGCTCACTTTGCGTCCGCGATTCGCGCTATTAAAGAAAAAGGGGTGAAGGTTGAGGTCTTGGTTCCAGACTTTCAAGGGAATTTAGATGCCGTGGCCAGAGTGGTATCGTCTGGCCCTGCTGTTTTCAACCACAACCTTGAAACAGTGCCTGATCTATACCCGCGTGTCAGGTCTGGAGCTAACTATGCGCGCAGTCTGGAGGTACTGTCCGAGGCAAAACGCATAGGACGTGCGTGTTTTGGCGCAGATTTCCGCACTAAATCGGGGCTTATGCTTGGTTTGGGCGAAACAGAAAAACAATTATTGAGCGTTTTTAAAGACTTGTCATTGGCGGAAGTTGACATTTTAACCCTGGGACAGTATCTGCGCCCAACCAGACACCAACTGCCCGTGCATGAATACGTGCATCCAGACCGTTTTGCCGAATTAGCTGAAATGGCAAAAAAACAAGGCATCCCGGCAGTATATTCCGGCCCATTCGTCAGATCCAGCTTTAACGCCGAAGAAGTGGCGGGTATCTACAGCCGGTGACAGGCAAATGGGATAAAATTGGTTTGTTATGGTAATGAGTTCACAAGAGAAATTTGAGCATTGGCTTAAGGTTGTTCAGAACGACCTTCAATCAGCAGGAATAATGCTAAAAACGTACGCTTGCGGTAAGTGATATTCACGTGCCAAAAAGTCGTTGAAAGCTCACCAAAGGTTTGTACATCCTTAATACTTGGGGAACTACTTACTTAAGTTGGATAGCATGAAGTATATATAAATAATTTATGTTAAATAACCTTAACAAAAAAATATGTTAGTATTTTTTGAGTTGATAGCAAGTTGTCCCAGATGTGTATGAATTGTCGAGGTGAGCGAATGTCAGTGGGTAATCAGTTGCTTGTTCGCAATGTCCCACAGAAAACCCGTGCATGGATTGACGCGCAGCGCATTCAGTACAACATGAGCCAACAGGAAGTTGTATTATCAGTTCTTGATCAAGCGGTGGATTACGGCTTAGAACTGAATCTACCCCTTTTTCCAAATCTTTCAACGATTGTGGAGAGGTCGGTTCCTGAAAATCTCCCTTTTACCTTTGTTGACCTTTTTGCTGGAATTGGTGGCTTTCGCATTGCATTAGAAAAGGTCGGTGGTCGTTGTTTGTTTTCTTCGGAATGGGATAAATATTCTCAAAAAACCTATAAGGCATGGCATGGGGATATGCCACACGGTGATATTCGTGAAATCAAGCCTGCTGACATTCCTGACCATGATATTCTGGCAGCTGGTTTTCCTTGTCAGCCGTTTTCTATCGCAGGTGTTTCCAAGCGGAATAGCCTTGGTACAGCACATGGTTTCAATTGCGCGACTCAGGGGAATCTATTTTTTCAACTTGCTACTATAATCAAAGCAAAGCGCCCCCCTCTGTTGTTTCTTGAGAATGTGAAAAATCTTAGATCACATGATAACGGGAGAACATGGGCAGTTATACAGGAGACATTACATGAACTGGACTATTGGATTTTTTCAGAGGTGATTGACGCAGCAGGTTGGGTTCCTCAACATCGTGAACGGGTTTATATAGTTTGTTTTGACAAACGCGAGTTCAAGCAACGCCCTTTGTTTCAGTTCCCCAAAAAACCAGAAGGTCGTAAACCTCGGCTGGACGATATTCTGGAAACTGCGCCCGATGAAAAGTACACACTAACTCCACATCTGTGGAATTATCTGCAACGCTATGCTGAAAGCCACAAAGCAAAGGGTAATGGTTTTGGTTTTGGTCTTGTTACACCAGAAAAAATAGCTCGTACTTTGAGCGCACGTTATTACAAAGATGGTTCAGAAATTCTTATTTTTCAAGGTAACAGCAAACTCCCACGCAGGCTTACACCAAAGGAATGTGCTAGGCTGATGGGATTCGATGAGAAATATCAAGAGCATCAAGTAGTATCTGATACACAAGCGTATCGTCAATTCGGAAATGCCGTTGTTCCTAAAGTTGTAGAAGCAGTTGCCAGACAGATTGTGAAAATACTGGCTGAAAAGCTGGTAGAAAAGGGATGCTTACTTAAGCGTACAGAAGTAAATAATTATAGAGTGGAAAACAAGGCGAGTAAATGATTTCACCCTGCTGTGAACGTGCGATTGAAGATGCACTTAATTATAAGAATGCGTTATTAAAATTCATAACACCCAACAATGTTGGTATCACAGGTTCGCATGAATGTGGCTTCCTGCTTCCTCATAGTGGAGAAATCTGGAAAATGTACACGCCACATCCTCCGGATAAAGGAAAAAACAGCAAACATCAAGTATCAATTATCTGGCAGGATGGAAGAGAAACTCAATCGGTCATCACAGGATATTTTAAAGAGAAAAATGAGTACAGGCTGACAAGTTTCGGTAGGGATTTTCCTTTTCTTACCGCTGATGTGGTTGGGGATCTTCTTGTACTCATTGCCACATCACAGAATAAGTTTATGGCTTACGTACTGGACTACGATGAGGACATAGAGGAAATTCAGTCTGCGCTTGGGGTTGAGGCATTTGAACGATGGGGGGGTGTATATCGTGATGGAATTCCTCATATCACAGAAACATTGGAAACAGAAGCTAATTGTATTGACCGAAAAATTCGTGAATTTTCAGTCAAATGCACATCCTTTCCTAAAGGCGAGGTATTTTCAGAAACGGTACGCGCCATTTTGCTGGAATGTCAAAAAGAATTCCCGACATTATCACCTGATAAAGCTCTGATGTGCGCTTACCAGACTGAATATCAACTCTTTCAATACGTTGAACGTCAGGTTTGTCAAAATGATGTTGCTGGTCGACTTTTCAGGGACATTGATGATTTTCTGAAAACTGCGGCAAGCATTATGAACAGGCGAAAAACCAGAGCAGGACGTTCTTTTGAAAATCATATTGGTTACCTGTTGAAGGAAGTTGGAATTCCTCATAAAATGCGGCCTTCACTTGGTATAGATGGCAAACCCGACATTATAATTCCAGATGAAAACGCTTACTTTAATGAGACATTTCCAAAAGAAAAGTTATTTGTCTTAGGGTTGAAAACAACTTGCAAGGATCGCTGGCGACAAGTTCTGAATGAAGCTCCTAGGCACAAAGCAAAACACATAATTACCTTGCAACAAGGAATCTCAAAAAACCAACTTGCTGAAATGAACACAGCTGGAATTTCACTGGTTGTTCCTGAAATTCTACACACAAAATATCCGAAGGATCATGCTATCAATTTGTTGACAGTAGAGGAATTTATTAAGACCGTTAAGGATCAGCTTGGTTTATGACAGATGTACACACGCCTGAACAACGTAGTCGCAACATGGCGAGCATTAGAAACAAAGATACTAAACCAGAGAAAATTGTGCGTTCTCTGGTGCATAAACTTGGCTACCGCTACCGATTACATAGATGTGGGCTGCCTGGCAAGCCAGATTTAGTATTTCCTTCACGACGTAAATTGATTTTTGTGCATGGTTGCTTTTGGCACATGCACAATTGTCCTTACGGTAGAGTGACACCAGCAACGAACAGTACATTCTGGCAAGAGAAACGACAAACCAATCGTGACCGCGATGCTAAAACACTGGATGCTCTGGTTGCAGACAACTGGAGCATATTAGTGGTTTGGGAGTGTGAGACAAAAGACAGAGAAGCATTGAATGACAAACTGGAAAATTTTCTTTTGATGAATTCAAAGTGAACGACCACCTGCTAAAGCAGGTGGCTTCGTTTGACAGCTAAAGCTGGCGGTTGCGGCCAAGGGCCGCACAGACATCATACCACCACCAATGAGCGTCACTCACCCTCGACTTTGAAATCAGCGTCATCCTCGTTTTGTTGCTCTATGTAGGCTTTCATCACATCATCCGTCACATTGCCGCTACTGCAACAAAAATACTCTCGCGCCCACAAATGCCTACCCCAGAACATCCGCTGCAAAGACTCGAAACTGTGCAACAACTTGTGCGAATTTTTCCCTTTCAGACTCTGCCCTAGTCGATTTATCGTAACTTGGGGCGGAACCGAAACGAACAAATGCACATGATTTCTTGATACATGCCTCTTGATTATTTCTACACCCTCGGAACGACATACCTCCCTCACCAGCTCCCTTACTTTCAGCCCTACGTCGCCAGCCAAAATCGCCTTCCTATAGTTGGTCGTCCACACAAGATGCAAGTGGATGCTGAATACGCTGTGGTTTCCGTGACGATACTCGCTCATTGCCTCAATAGTATTCCAACGATGCTAAAGCTGGGAGCTTGTACACTCCCAAAGTGCGACAGTGATATAGCGCTTTAACTTATTGTACTTGAACCGATATAGCATCATCCTCCTATCTGCGACATGCTTCTTCCAAAATCCGTTGTTTCACGCAGATTTCCTGGTTTTTTTTGAGTGGCTTCCACAAACAGAGACTTTAACATTTCAGTATTGAAAGCCGGACGCAGGGCCGGTTTGATGTCTATTTCATCCGCAGAAAAAAGACAGGGGCGCAAGTGTCCGTCCGCTGTAAGTCGCAGACGGTTGCAATACTCGCATACGTGTTCTGTCACAGGGGCTATGATTGCTATACTTCCTTGTCCACCGGAAACGCGCCAGGCGTTTTGAATAGGCCCACACCCAACGGGCGCGTTCAGTGGTTCCAATTCCACAGCGGCGCCTATCTGCCTGCGTATTTCTGAAGCGGGTACAAATGAAGACGAATAGTCGGCGGCCCCAATCCGCATGTACTCAATAAAACGGACATGTACGGGCTTTTCTTTGACCAGGGTTATAAAATCGCTTAAATCCTCATTGATTCCACGTATTACCACTACATTTAACTTTATTGGCTCAAAACCCAGTTTTATCGCGGCTTCTAAGCCCTCAAGCGCTTCAGGCAGACGGCTTGATCTGGTGAGTTTGTAATAAATATCTGAATTCAAGCTGGAAATACCAAAATTGACGCGCCTGAGACCAGCTTCGCGCAGCGGGAATCCCATTTTGGAAAACAAGACACCGTTTGTGGTTATTGACAAATCCTTTAAGCCGGGTATGACGGACAATTTTTGTATCAGACTTGTGATTCCCGCTCGTGTCAGCGGCTCACCGCCAGTTATCCGTGCGTTTTTAATCCCAAGTTCAGCGCCAACCCTGACAACGGCTTCAATTTCTTCAAACCTCAGAATCTCGCTATGATTTAGTTGTGGCACACCTTCAGCTGGCATACAGTATGTGCATCTCAAATCACATCGGTCGGTGACAGAAATTCTTAAATAATTAATAATACGCCCATGCGCGTCTTGGAGGATGTCGGTATTTTTTCCAGATTTTTTGGTCAATGACTTCATCCAACTGAGGCAATAAGGATAACATTCATTATGGCAGTTCGACTTTTCAAAAGCTGAACTGTCATGCCAAGGTTTGTTTGCAAATCATGGTTGTGTATAGCGGTTTAACTTATTGTAGTTAAACCGCTATGCCGTGATTCGCTTGCGAATCACGGCCGCTCATAGTCCATAGGCGAGCTTGACTCGCCGTAAATGGACTATGAAGGCGCAAATTGCTATAATGCTTGTAGGTGGGCTTTGACTGCCGTTAAGTGAGCATTACAAACTAAAATTACTAATGCGAGTTGTTTAGCAGTCCTTAGATTTAAGGGGGCAATCTGAAATGAAAACTCTCAAAATTGACGTTGACAAATGCAATTATGGCCGCGATTGCGGTCATGAATGTGAGTCAGCCTGTGCCTCCAAGGTTTTTAAGCACAACGATCCTTTGCGGGCCGCCCTGCACATCCGTTTGTTGGAAAATGGTGAATGCCGTGCGATTGTCTGCGACCAATGCGGAGATTGTGTGGTGGTTTGCCCCGCAGATGCTCTGAAACGCAACAAAAAGGGCATTGTTCTGTTGGATAAAAAATTGTGCGTTGGCTGTTATACGTGTGTTGGCTTTTGTGAAAAAAATGTTTTTGAGCGAAACCCGGAATGGCTGGAGCCATACAAATGTATTGCCTGTGGCATTTGTTTGAAAGCATGTCCTAAGGCGGCTCTTGAAATAGCAGAAGTCCCCGCTCCATCACCACGGATTATTTGATAGCAGGAGTTTAAGATGGGCAACCCATATGCCGGATTGACAGATTATCTCGCATTTCATCGTGTTGAAACCAATTACCGCCATCGCACAGAGTGCGACACAGACGTCGCAAAACTGCGGGCCGCGCATCGTCTCCTGAAAGAGACCACATTCACGCCCAAATTGCCGGAGCGTGGATATTGCCATCGCGGCATGTATATTAATGTCAGTACGCTGGAAATCAAAGAACAGCCTGTTACGCAAACGATGAAGGATATTTTCATCGGAGGCCGCGGTTTTGGACTATGGCAGCTATGGCACGCTGTAACTCCAAAGACCAGGTGGTGTGATCCTGAAAACGAAATTATCATCAGTCCCGGCCCGATGTCCGGGATCACCCAGTACCCAGGCAGTGGAAAGTCAATTGTGGTGACTATTTCACCCCAGACAGAGATACCCATAGACAGCAATGTCGGCGGATATTTTGGCCCTCTGCTCAAATTCAGCGGCTATGACTTTCTGGAAATTCAAGGAAAGTCGGAGAAGGATATTTTAATTTTTATTGATGGACAAAATGGGACTGTCAGCATTGAGGAATGTCCGCTGGAGCCGTTGGACAGCCATATATTGGCAGAGCTATTAACAGAAATGTACGCGGAAAACGAAGCTGACAAGGTCAATATTAGCGTTGTTAGCGCTGGCAGCGCCGCTGATAACAGCTTGATAGGTATGCTCAACTTCTCCTGGTTCGACAAGCGGCGCGGCTGCATAAGGCTGAAACAAGCCGGCCGCGGTGGCATAGGGACTGTTTTAAGAAACAAACGGATTAAGGCCATTGTCATTCGCGGGCCTGTTGTCAAAGGCGACAGCAACCACCCGGCTGATTTTGAAACCATAGCTAAGACGGGTATTAAGCTGCATAGGGAACTGCGGGAACTGGACCCCAGCCAATGCGTGATGCGCCGCAATGGCACAGCCCATATTGTTGAAATCATGGACGCCTATGACTTGCTACCTGTGATGAATTTCCAGTACGGCTCTCATCCTGAGACACACAAGATAGCTTCATACATCTGGGATATGCGCTGTACACAACGCACCAATGACGGCTGCTGGTATGGCTGTTCAATGGCCTGCGCTAAAGGGGCCGATGGGCTGACGCTTCGCACAGGGCCTTATAAAGGCCATGTAGTGACTGTTGACGGCCCTGAGTACGAAAATGTAGGGGGGCTAGGATCCAACGCAGGCATATTTGATGCGGAAGCTATTTTGGAATTGAACTTTTACTGCGATACTTACGGCATCTGCACTATTACCTGGGGTACGATCTGCGCTTTTGTCATGGAATGCTACCAGCGCGGTATATTAAACAAGGAACGGACAGACGGTCTGGAGTTGAATTGGGGCAACTGGGAAGCCGATCTGGAACTTATGCACCAGATGGCTCACGGCGAGGGCTTTGGCAGGATTGTCGGTCTGGGTGTTCACAAGATGAAGCAGTTCTTTGCGGATCGCGGTTGGGGCGATCCAGCCCTACTTGAAGACATCGGCATGGAAAACAAGGGGCTGGAATACAGTCAGTATCTTTCCAAAGAAAGCCTTGCCCAGCAGGGCGGCTATGCCATGACCAACAAAGGCCCTCAGCATGATGAGGCCTGGCTGATTTTCATGGACATGGTCAACAAGCAACTGCCAACTTTTGAGGACAAGGCCGAGGCACTGTACTACTTCCCCCTGTGGCGTACATGGTTTGGTCTCAACGGATGGTGCAAGCTGCCATGGAACGATGTTTCCCCAAAGGACAACCACTTGCGCCATGAACCGCACAAAATTCCTGAACACGTTGAAAACTATCTGGCCATGCATGGCGCTATGCTGGGTACAAACATTACTGTGGAAGATATGCTCAACCAATCGGCCCGAGTCTATAATTTCCAGCGAATATTCAACATCAGAATGGGCAAGGGTTTGAGGATTCACGACAAAGCGCCCTACAGGTCAATGGGACCTGTCAGCAATGAAGAATACACAAGTCGCGAGGAAAGATACGATCAACAGATTATTGACGAAATGGGTTTGGAACCTGCAAAAATGACTCTGGAAGAAAAAGTGGCCGCCCATAGGGCCTGGCGGACAGACAGATATGAAAAACTGACTGATGCGGTATATAAACGCCGCGGCTGGACACCCAATGGCGTTCCCACTTACGAGAGGATCAAGGAGCTTGGAATTGACTTCCCGGAGGTATTGGAAGTGGTCGAGCCACTGCTTTCACAGACATGATTAAAGTAAACGATGACCCCATGGAATGGCGCGATGGCATGACCATTCAGGATATATTGGACGCCAAAAAATACAAATTTCCAATGTTAATTGTCACACTTGGCGAAGAACACATTTCAAAAGAACACTACTCCGCCGCAAAAGTGCCGGACGGAGCAATTGTTAAGGTGATTCACTTGCTGAGCGGGGGCTAGAGCAGTTTGGCTTCTCAAAGTTAAACTGCCATACAAGCGAAAACAGCTATATAGTAATCACTTTAATTTCAGGGTCCACTTCGGCTCTTAACATTCCTTCTATGGCCATAAGCGTTCCCGCGAGGCCGGCAGGACAGTTCTGGCAGGCACCTGTGTAGCGGATCATCACCTGCTTGCCGCTCCTTGAAACGATTTCCATACCTCCACCATCCGCCGCCATGAAGGGGTATATACGCTCTTTTAGTACGGCAAAGACTTTTTGCAGGAATGGGTCATCCTGGGCACCGCTGTTGATAGACATCCCTGGTTTTTCACTGTCGATGGCTATTGATGGAGCCTGGCGTATAAAAGGAGCCAGCTTTGGCAGCAGTTTGTTCCACTCGGTGCCATCGTCCTTGGTGACTGTAATCCACTTGTCTATCATCACGAGCGATTCAATGCCGCCAACCTCAAACAGCGCTTTGGCCAGAGGGTCGGCCTGAGCGATTTCAGGGCTGGGGAAAATGCGCGGAACGCTAAAGGCCACGGGTTCTTTTAATATGAATTTTACGGCATTGGGATTGGACGTGTATTCAATTTCAGCAATCCTGGGCATGAGTTTACTCCGTGCTGGTTATAACTTCGCCCTTGACTGCACTCTGCAGAGTGGCCCATGGGAGAACAGCGCATTTGACGCGGCTGGGCAGGTCTTTTACGCCCTGAAAGAGCGATAGTTTGCCCAGAGCATTCTGGTCTTTTGAGGGGTCCAGGTCTCCGCGAATCATTTCGCGGAATTGTGCGGCAATAATTTCGGCTTCGGCGACCGATTTGCCTTTTACGTTGACTGTCATCAAAGAGCTTGAAGCCTGCGATATAGCGCAGCCATGGCCGCTAAATTTAATATCGGTTATCCGGTCGTTTTCAACCACCAGCGTCAATTCAATATCATCGCCGCACAGTGGATTGAGACCGTGGGCGTGGTGGGAGCATGGCTCCAATTTGCCAAAGTTGCGGGGTTTTTTGTTGTGTTCAAGAATAACTTGCTGATACAGCTCTTTTGGATCACTCACAAAAAAATCTCCTTGACCTTGTGTATTGCGGAAACAAGGGCTTCAATATCGTCTTCATTGTTGTAAAATGCGAAACTCGCACGCGTAGTGGCGGGGACAGAAAAACGCTTCATCACGGGCTGAGCACAGTGATGACCGGCTCTCACTACCACACCCTCCAAATCCAGAATACTGCCAACATCATGGGGGTGTATATCTTTCAGGACAAAAGAAAGGACGCTGGCCTTGTCGCGTGCGCTGCCAATGATTCTCAGACCCTGTATGCCCATCAGTTTTTCTGTAGCGGTTTCAAGCAGGTGATGCTCCCAGGCGGCAATCTCATCCATGCCTATGCTGTTCAAATAGTCAATGGAAGCCCCCAGACCAATGGCCGCGGTAATATTTGGCGTCCCCGCCTCAAACTTGGCTGGTGGGGGCATGAACTGCGTTTTTTCCCACTCCACAGAGAGAATCATGCTGCCGCCGCCCTGCCATGGAGGCATTGCGTCCAGCAGCTCCCGTTTGGCGTACAGAACGCCGATGCCTGTAGGCCCGCACATTTTGTGGCCGCTGAACACAAAGAAATCTGCGTCCAGATTCTGAACATCAACTTTCATGTGGGGAACCGACTGAGCGCCGTCCACCAAGACCGGGACACCCTTTGAGTGAGCTGTTTCTATGATTTCTTTCAGCGGATTGACGGTGCCAAGCACGTTGGAAACGTGTGTAACGCCAATGAGCTTTGTACGGTCTGTTATGAGCTTGTCAAGCGCGTCCAGGCTCAGCTCACCTTCATCGTTCATTGGTATCACGCGTATAACAGCTCTTTTTTCTTCCGCCAGTAGCTGCCACGGGACTATATTCGAGTGGTGTTCCATTGCCGACAGGAGTATCTCATCACCCTGTTCAATGTTCATTCTGCCCCAGGATTGGGCAACCAGGTTGATGGATTCTGTGGCCCCGCGAGTCCAGATGACCTGTTTGCTTGAGTGTGCGTTTATTAAAGCCCTGACTCTTTCGCGTGCGACTTCATATTGATCTGTGGCCTCCTGGCTCAATCTTGAGACACCACGGTGTACGTTGGTATGCTCCAGACTCATATAGCGCCGCATCCGCTCAATCGCCTGAACCGGCATCTGAGAGCTTACCGCACTGTCCAAATAGGTAATCCG
>JAIRRD010000270.1 GCA_031256155.1 Holophagales bacterium | reverse complement strand
CGCCTTGCTGCGGCTTCTTCGATGCGGAGCTTGGGTAGGCCGGTTTCCGTGGCTGCTGCCATGCCGCCAAGTTTTTCAACTTCCTGTATGTGCTTCCATCCAAGCCGCATAATTTCGTTTGTGAGACTTTCCAGATAGTAGGAACCTCCCCAGGGGTCAACAATTTTGCATATTCCGGTTTCATCCTGAAGGAATAACTGAGTATTGCGGGCAATGCGGGCGCTGAAGTCGGTTGGCAGGGCAATAGCTTCGTCCAGCGCGTTTGTGTGCAGCGACTGTGTGTGGCCAAGCGCGGCGGCCATAGCTTCTACACATGTGCGGGTCACGTTGTTGAACGGGTCTTGCTCGGCCAGCGACCAGCCTGAGGTCTGGCTATGTGTCCTCAGTGCCATGGATTTCGGGTCATTGCAATCGAAAGATTTTAAGAGTTTAGCCCAAAGGAGCCGACCGGCTCTCAGTTTGGCGACTTCCATAAAGTGGTTCATGCCCTCACCCCAGAAGAAACTGAGGCGCGGGGCAAATTCATCAACTTTGAGTCCAGCCTTTAAGCCCGCTCTCACATACTCAACGCCATCCGCGAGTGTATAGGCCATTTCAAGGTCGGCTGTGGCTCCTGCTTCCTGCATGTGGTAACCGGAAATAGAGATGGAGTTGAATTTAGGCATATTTTTCGCGGTGTAGGCAATGATGTCCGCGATTATTTTCATGCTTGGTTTTGGAGGATAGATATAGGTGTTGCGAACCATGAACTCTTTTAAGATGTCGTTCTGAATGGTTCCGCTCAACTGCTCCAGCCTGGCTCCCTGCTCCAGACCCGCCACTATGTAAAAGGCCATGACTGGAAGAACTGCGCCGTTCATGGTCATGGAAACGCTCATTTTGTCAAGGGGAATCTGGTCAAAGAGGACTTTCATGTCCAGAATACTGTCAATGGCAACTCCGGCTTTGCCGACATCGCCAAATACTCTTTGGTGATCCGAATCGTAGCCTCTGTGTGTGGCTAGGTCAAAGGCAACGCTCAGACCCTTTTGACCTGCTGCCAGATTGCGGCGGTAAAAAGCGTTGGATTCTTCCGCTGTCGAAAAACCAGCGTACTGACGGACTGTCCAGGGACGTATTACATACATGGATGCGTAAGGGCCGCGCAAAAAGGGCGGTATTCCGGCCAGATAAGCCAAATGCTCGGCACCGGCGTTATCTTCGGCGGAGTACATGGGCTTGACGGCAATCTGCTCATTTGTTATCCAGGTCAGTTTGGACGTGTCGCCGGCTTGTTTTTCCCAGCACGCTTTTCCTTTTGATGCGGTTGTCTGAAGCTCAGCAGCACTGAAATCGGGAATCATCAAAACACCTCCAAACCTTTGGCCAGGCCGCTCAATACGGCGTGGACATCACTCTTAACATGAATAAAATCATCTACACCGGCCGCTTTGAAAGCATCCGCGCTGTCTTTAAGCAAGCCCGCGACTAAAACTGTTTTGGCGCCGGACGCTTTAATCGTGCCTGCGAGTGCCGGAACCTGTTCAACATAGGTGTCATCCAGGCCAACAGCCACAATAATTGGTGCGCCGCTGTCAATAGCGGCTTTTGCGGCCTCCTCAGGGGTCTTGAACCATGACTTGTCCTCTACGCTGAATCCGCCAACCTGGAAGAAAGTGCGGGTAAAGTCAAGGCGCGGCATGTAAGCGCCAATGGGGCCGAGGTTTGCCAAAAAGACATCTGTTTTACCTTTTCTGGCTCTAATCATAGCTTTACGCAAGGTTTCCAATGCTTCCGTTGTACGGAAAACTGACAATGGCTCAACTTTTATACTGCCGGAACGTCCCATAGCCTGGGAGAGTTCGCCGAGTGTTGACTTGGGTGCGGCGTTAAGCAGGGCTGTAAAATCTTTTGATTTGGCCTGTCCCTTTCTCGCGGCGGCCGCTTTTGCTCCCAGACTGGCTTTAATTGCAGCGTGGTCAATTTTCTTAATTTCAGGTTCAGCTTCCAGTGCGTTTGGATATTGATTTGTTCCGACAATTACATCGGTACGTGCGGCAACGGCTTTGCGCCGCGCTTTGGCGATTTCGCCAATGGCTTTTTGAACAAAGCCCGTCTCCAGAGCCTTTTGCAGACCTCCCATTGCCTCGACTTCCCGGAACAGCTTCCAGGCGGCTGTTATAAGCTGATGGGTTAAAGTTTCTACAGCCCAACTGCCGCCAGCCAGGTCAACCACATGATCCAGCCTGGACTCTTCGCGCAGCACAATCTGTGTGTTTCTGGCAATCCTGCGTCCCAGGTTCGATGGCTGGCCGCCCAGCGCCTCATCATACGCGCCGATGTGCAAAGTGTCTGCCCCGCCAGCGATTGCGGCAAAAGCCTCGGTTGTTCCGCGCAACATATTTACATATGGGTCAAACTGGGTTTTGTTGAGACGCCCGTTTTTAGTTTGCATACAAATTTTGGCGGCTTCATCACTCGCGCCGCAAGCTCTGGCCACTTGCGCCCAAAGAACGCGCATCGCACGCAATTTGGCAATTTCCATAAAGAAGTGTCCGCCGACCTTGAGGCGAAATACCATTCTGGATGCGGCGTTTTCAACGCTAATACCGCGTGTTTCCATAGCCCTTAGCGCAGCTACAGCGCTGGATAAGGTAAAAGCTAACTGTTGTACGGAATTCGCGCCGGATTCAAAGTATGGGAATCCGCAGGCAACCAGGGTCTTCGTCTTTGGCGCACTGGCTATAGCCCAGTTTGTGAGGCTGGCAAGTCCATCAAACGCTTCCTCGACACTCATTGGCAGTTGGCCGTTGACGGCGAGAAAACCCAATGGGTCGTTCCCGAGTGTCAAATTTGCCTTGGTCAGGTCTGCGCCTTTTGCTTGCATGGCGGCAACAACCAGTGCTGCGGCGGGAATTGAGCCCGCGCCGCCTACAACCATTGTTGGGATAGCCGGGTCAATGCCATCCAGTAGCTGGACAGCATCAGCAAAGGCTGAAACAGATGTTCCATTTCTGCCAACCATATCCGTTTCGGCTTGATCAGCGTCAAGCCCCCGATACCCTGCGGCATCCAAAAGAATGGTTACGGCGTTTTGTCCGCGTTCAAGGTCATATCGAAGCGCTTCGTTAAAGTCTTTAGGATCCGCAAAAGGCAGTTCCTGAGCGACCAGCCAGCCATTTAAGCGCTTGCCCAACGCTTCGGTGCCGCGCAAATACGGCCATTCACCGGGCAATGTGTCCTGAAAAGGCAAATCTTTGGTGTCCTCTGCCGTATAAATTGACTGTAGAGTTATGCCTTCATAGGTTGGGGTCAGCATCTTTTTTTCATATGGAGCACCCTTCAGAAGCCGTATGACTTCTTCTTTCCAGGCATCCAGAGACGGTGCCGGAAACTCCGACAACAGCCGCTCACCAACCCCCGGGTTTTTATGATCCGCCATCAGCGCCTCCTTGGTTCAAAGAGTCCTTACAAGATAAAAGGACGCATTTTACATGTTATAGCAAAATAAAAAATTTCATTATTATAGTTTTACCCTACAAAAACTTGATTCATTGTGAAATGATTGATTAAGGCAGTCTTACTTTGGACTGTTCAGGTAAAATCAAACTCGCTTTATTGAGTTATGCGGTATTCTGGTTTAGTTCCGGGAGCATTCTGGTGGCACACATATTTTCAAGCCTATTCTGGTCCAATCTCTTTACGTCTGATCTAGCGATTGATCTTGGCACAGCATCCGTACTTGTTTACACAAGACAGGCCGGGCGCATTGTTGTCTACGAGCCTTCGATCGTTGCGTTGAATCTTGCTACACATGAGGTCGAAGCCGTTGGCGATGAAGCCAAACAATTACTTGGACGTTCGCCTCAGGGTGTTTCAACTATTCGCCCTATGAAAGACGGAATGATTTTTGAGGTTGACGCGGCGGAGAGAATGCTTGCGGCGTTTATCCAAAAAGCGAGGCCGCGCCGTAAATTCAACACGCGGATAGTAGTAAGCGTACCTCCAAGGGCTCATCAGGTTGCCCGTCGTGCGGTCAGGCAGGTTTGTCATGACGCAAAGGCCGGTGAAGTGTTCCTGGTTGACCAAACAATGGTAGCTGCCATTGGCGCAGGGCTGTCCATATATGAAAAGCGCGGCTGTATGGTTGTTGACGTTGGCGGCGGAACAACTGATGTTGCGGTGATTGCTTACAACGGCAAAGTGTTTTCTGACTCAATCCCTGTTGCGGGGGATGAGATGAATGAAGCTATCATTAAATATATTCGTGAAAAATATAACATTTTGATTTCAGAGAGTGCAGCAGAAGATGTCAAATGGAAGATTGGTTCTGCTTATCCCAGTGAAAACACGCGCACAATGAGCGTTTCTGGCAGAGATCAGTTTGAAGGTCTGCCAAAGACCCTGCTCTTAAATGACACGGAAATCCGTGAGGCTCTAAACGAACCCATTTCTGCAATTGTTGATCTGGTTCGCAGGGCGCTCAATGAAACTCCGCCGCAACTTGCGGCAGACCTCATTGACAGGGGCATTTGTCTTACTGGAGGCGGCTCTAAAATACCGGGACTGGATATGCGCATTGGCAAGGAAACTCATCTTCCCTGCTATCGGGCCGATGATCCTGAAACGGCTGTTGTTCGCGGTACAGCGGTGCTTTTAGATGACATTCCGTTTTTAAGACGTATCCAAATCTTAGACTAACCGTTTAACTTGATATTACTTATGTGTCACCAATCCTGGAGCAGGTAATGAAGCGTGACAATCGGCTCTGGAACCCTGTTTGGTGGGAAAGATACACTATATTTGTTCTGCTTTTCGGACATTTAATATGGGTTTTTCTGGGTAAACAGGCAGATTCAATTTGGCTTAGTACCTCGGATTTATTTACTCGTCCGGTTGTATCCATTTCGGCAAAATGGGAAAACTGGCGCTATGACAGATTGAATAAAATGAAAAGTCTTGAAAACGCGCAGAAGGAACTGGACGATAACCGCACTGAACTTGCGAAACTGCGTTTGGAGAGACAACGGGACAGCGCTCGGTTAATGGAGGCGGATGAGGCCGTAAATCTATTGGGTCTCAAAAAACTGCTTCCTATTGAGATGCAAGCATCTAGGATTATAGCAAACAACAGAGAGGCCAAGTTTGGAGGCATTGTCATTGACTTGGGGGAAGCCCATGGCATCAAAGCAGATCAGGGTGTGATTTGCGCTGAAGGTGTTGTTGGCCGCATCTGGGCTGTTGGAAAATCGCAATCCATTGTTCTGCCTCTGGACGCTTACAACGCCTCGACCAGCGTCATGCTTGCCAGAAGCCGCGCAACGGGCGTACTTCAGGGCGATAATCCCGGCCTGGCCGAGATACGCTATATCAGTAACCAGGAAACTGTTCAGAACGGTGAACCTGTGTATACTTCCAGTCTGGATAATGTTTTCCCCAAAGCGCTGTTGGTTGGATATGTATCTGAAGTGTCTCCCGGCCCAATAGAAATGGAGATTGTGGTCACGCTTGCGGCACCGCTTGATCGGCTGGGGTTGTTGTTTGTTTTGCCCAGCAATCCTCAGTTGGAATTCAATACCAAATTTGAGATACCACCATCCATATCCAAACGGGATGGAAAATGAGCCGACCAATTGTTCAAATGAGATACCTTCTTATGATCGCATTATCCGGTCTGGGAGCTATGTATCTTTTTGCTCCATGGCCCGGTCCCCAGGCGGTCATTCACGTTTTTATCGTTTTAGGCATAGCCCCGGAATTGCGCAAGCCCCTTCATTGCGCTTTGCTCGCTGCAGTAGCGGGATGGATATTGGAAATAGCTTTCCGCACATATTCAGGAATGGGGGGGACGCCCCTGGGCAATATGATTTGCGCGCTTCTTCTTTGGTATTCCCTATCAATAGGTCCGCCTGAGAAGCCATTTGTTTACTATTTACAGGTTGCGTTAGCCGCAGTACTGCACAGTGCTTTAGTGTACCTTTTTGTGAGCATTGCGTCAGGACCACATATATTGGGCTATGAATGGGAGTGGGTTTTAGTTCTATTTCCCCTTTGGGGGCCGGTGGCCTGGCGTTTCTACAGGCCACCCCACATGAGAAGGTAGCGTTATGGATCAAAGATCCCGTTTTTTGCTACAGCGGCGATTGGGCGTATTTGAAGGGGTGGTTTGGTGCCTGCTTGGCATAATAATGGCTCGCTACGGATGGATTCAAATACTGCGCGGCAAAGAGCTGAAACAAGAGGCCATGATGCAAGCTGTAAAAATCCGGACGACGCCAGCACCGCGTGGCTTGGTTTTGGATCGCAATGGAAACAAGCTCATTGAGAATCAATATGCCCTAAACCTTGTAATAGAGCAGGAAGACTTGCCGGATTTGCCAAAAGAGCAACCCCAGAATGCCCGCCAATCCAATGCCATTCAACAAGTTCAGGCGCTTGCCCGTGAACTGCAGATGGAACCTGACGATTTAAGGCGCAAGATAGTAGGTCAGTTCGGCACCAATCGTTTTCTGCTACTCAAGGACAATCTGGACGAATTTGACCTTGCCGAAGCGGAAAAAATAAGAGCCAGATTTCCTTTCGTCACCATCAAACAAGCCCCAAGGCGTATTTATATGGGAGAAGAATTTGCCGGCCACGTACTTGGATACGTTGGCGAAGTTTCCAAAGAGGATTTGGCTCAACCTAAATATAAAAACTATCGCCAGGGCGACATAATTGGCAAAGAAGGCCTCGAATCTTCCCATGATGATATGCTCCGCGGCAAAGATGGCTCGCGTGAAGTCGTTGCCGATTACCTTGGTCGTGAAGTAGCGACTAAAGGTGAAGTTCCCTATAAGGTTGGGGAAACTGTTTATTTGACTCTGGATGCAGGACTGCAAAGCATTCTCCATAACGCCTATGGCGAAGAAAATGGTGCCGCCGTTGTTCTGGACCTCAGAGATGGCGGCGTTTTAGCTATGTACTCATCTGGTTCCTTCGACCCCAACGCATTTCTGGACAGGCGAAACACGAAAAAAACGGAATATCTTTTAGACAGCGATGGCCGCAACCGCATGTATCATCGCGCTATCAAAACACGTCATTCCCCCGGTTCCACCTTTAAGCTCCTGATGGCTCTGTCAGCGCTGGAACATGGTGTCATTACCCCTCAATCACGAATAACATGCACTGGCACAAAGTCCTTTTACGGCGCTCCGCGCCGCTGTGAGGGCACTCATGGAAGCATTGACCTCCTGCATGCCATCACAGTCAGTTGCAACATCTTTTTCTTTGAATTAGGTACCAGGCTGGACATTGACCAGATTTTTGAAACAGCCCACAAATATGGGCTTGCGGAGAAAACAGGCGTTGACCTGCCCGGCGAAATAGCAAGCCGTATTCCGAGCAGAGCCTGGAAAGAGCGGCAATCTTCTGACCCCGCTAAAAAAAAGTGGTACTCGGGAGATACAGTCACAGCAGCTGTTGGTCAGGGTGCCGTTGGAGTTACCGCAATTGGGTTAGCGCGTTTTTACTCCACCCTTGCCCTCAAAGGAAAAATAATAACGCCGCATCTCTTGCTGGGCTATAGAGATGAACAGACACAAAAATTAAAGGAATATCCTCCCAAACCAGTCCGCGATGTAGCACTTGATGCTAATATATGGACGCTTCTTGATCAGGCAATGTCACAAGTGGTCAAATATGGCACTGCCAGGGGCATTTATATGCCGGATTTGGAAATCTGCGGAAAAACAGGAACAGCTCAGGTTACCGCATTCACCACGCGGGAAGCCTATCTGGCCTCTGCCAAACAATTCAGGGATCATGCCTGGTTTGCCGGTTATGCCCCAAGGGATAATCCGCAGATTGCCTGGGCAATATTAGTGGAAAATGCTGGCTTTGGCGCTTCAGCCGCCGCTCCTATCGCGCAGAAAGTATGCAAATATTGGTTCATTGAACGTAAAACAAATCCGCTGCCACCGCCAGTCAAAAGACCATCTGGTTCTTACTATGCAATTCCTGATGAAATTGATGGGGACAAACAATGAAAGGACGCATGCACCGATTGGATTTTTCAATACTTGTCCCCATGTTATTGCTGATAGGGCTTGGGATTCTTACTCTTTATTCCGCCGGTAAAAGTGGCCAGACCAGAATTTGGCTCAAACAGCTTCTATTCTACGGAGTAAGTTTTGGCTTATTGTTAGGCATCGCAAGCCGTTCTCCACACCAAATCTTTCGTAAAAGCCTATGGATATATTCATTTGGCATATTTCTCTTACTCCTTGTCGCTTTCACTCCCCTAGGTCTGAAACTTGGGGCAGGCGAGGGTGCAAAGCGATGGTTGGGTACCAAAGCGTTAAATTTCCAGCCAAGCGAACTTGTCAGATGGACCACGCTGATATTTGTAGCTGACTTTTTGGGAAGACGTATGGCTGATCAAATCAAACTGCCGGAAATTACGACAGCTATTTCCGCAGTGTTGCTGCCGGTAGCTATTGTCGCAAAACAACCGGATTTAGGAATGGCGCTCTCTTACCTGCCTATTCTCATAGTAATTCCGCTCATCAAAGGGTTTAACTGGAAGTGGTTAGCGGCCATCACCATAGTAATCGGAATATCTGTTCCAGTGGCCTGGAAATCAAATCTTATTCAACAATATCAAAAAAACCGTATTGTTGATTTTTTAAATCCCGCGACTAATTTAAAAGATAAAAACTACCAGACTAATCAAGCTAGAATTGCGATAGGAGCTGGAAGAATATTCGGACAAGGTTTAACTGGCGGCACTCAGACCCAGTTGAATTATTTACCTGTCAAAACCACAGATTTTATTTTTGCGGCATGGGCTGAGGAACGTGGTTTTTTTGGAGTTTTACTGGCATTGGGATTATTTGGTATATTCTTAAATAGAATACTGGCTGTATCCAGAAATGCCAAAACGCTTACTGAAAGTTATTTTTGTTCAGGTGCGACTGCGATTCTTGGATTAAATATTATTGTCAATGTTGCTATGGTTGCCGGAACTTTGCCAAATAAGGGCATGGTTCTACCATTCTTTAGCTATGGCGGTAGCAGCACGATAAGCTATTTTATTGGTATTAGTGTTATAATGGGTATAGCTTATCGATCGAAAGTATTATAACAATTTCATGTAAAATAGCACATTTCACATGGAACTGCTATAAATATTTACGGGAGGTTTAAATGCTAAAGCAATTGTGCATTGCGTTTCTTTTGGTGGCCGGGTTCGCTTTATCGGCTCAGGGCCTTGTAAAGAGTACGCCGTCGGAACTTCGCCTCAAAGGCTTTGAAACATTTGCTGCTATGAAAGCGGATAGCTCATTCAAAGACCTCAGGTGGCAATGGGTCGGGCCAACGAATGTTAGCGGACGCATGACTTCACTGGCTGTCGCCGTGCCTAGGGGTGGGACTTATACAATATATGCCGGGTCGGCAACGGGTGGTGTCTGGAAAACAATCAATGAAGGCACTACTTGGGAGCCTATCTTTGATCAAGGCCCCACTGCGTCAATTGGCGCTTTAGCTCTGGCCCCATCCAACCAGAACATTCTCTGGGTGGGAACGGGAGAAGCCAACATATTCCGAAGTTCCAACGCTGGCTGCGGCATGTACAAGAGTGCCGATGCCGGTAAAACATGGCAGCACATGGGTCTAGCCGATACAAATACCATTGCCAGGATTGTGATTCACCCCAGGAACCCCGATATTGTCTATGTTGCCGCATCCGGCCACGAGTGGACAGACAACCGTGAACGTGGTGTATACAAGACAATTGATGGCGGAAAGACTTGGGAAAAGCAGTTGTATATCAACGAACAGACCGGCGCCATTGATTTAGCGATGGATCCGGCCGACACGGAGACCCTCTACGCCGCGACTTGGCAGAGGCGGCGCGAGAAGTGGAATGACCCGAGAACATTTGAAGATCACAGACATTCTGGCATCCATAAGAGTACAGACGGTGGAAAAACTTGGAAGCCAATCGTTCAGGGGTTGCCTGCGCCGCAGTACCGCGGCCGCATCGCGCTGGATGTGGCGCACAGCAATCCCAATGTAATATACGCGTTTGTTGACAACTACGAATCTTACAAGAAAGGTTCTGGAACAGACGCTTATGGACGCCCACAAAAGGATGTCATTAAAGGCTTTACTGTCTACCGCTCAGACGATAAGGGCGATAACTGGAAACAGGTCAGTCAGACTGACGACAAAACTTCAAGTATTTGCGGAACTTACGGTTGGGTGTTTGGTCAAATCAGGATTGATCCTACTGACGAGAATAGGGTCTATTCAATGGGAGTCCCTCTGGTGCTGAGCGAGGACGGTGGCAAAACCTGGAAAAATGTGCCTGGACTTCACGCTGATCACCATGACCTGTGGATTGACCCTACAAACCCGAACTATATGGTTGAGGGCAACGATGGTGGTCTGTATATTTCATACGACTACGGCAAAAGTTGGAAACATCAGATAAACATTCCGGTATGCCAGTTTTTTAATGTGAATGTGGATAATGACACGGTATTGCGAGTATATGGCTCTATGCAGGATCACGGAAGCTACCGTGGCGTTGTTGATGTGAGCCGTGGCCGTGACAGTATAAGACCCGCTGAATTCAGTCGTACCGTAGGTTGGGAAGGCGGAAACCATGCCGTTGACCCCACAGATCCTAAAACCGTATATGGAGCGGGCTTTTACGGCGAAATATCTCGTATGACTTATGACGCGGCCAATGTTAACTCCGTCGCTACCAAGGTGATTGCCCCTCAAGCCAAAGATGGCGAACTCCCGCTACGAGGGCAGTGGATGGCTCCGTTCCTGTTGAGTCCGCACAATTCTCAGATTATTTACCACGGCACTCAATACGTCCACCGCAGTACTGATAAAGGTGAAACTTGGGAACGAATAAGTCCAGACTTGACGTTTAATGATTTGAAAACTATGGGGGATATTCCCTACCACACGCTGTTCACGCTCAGCGAATCGCCTTTGAAGTTTGGTCTTATCTATGCTGGTACAGATGATGGGCGGCTTTGGATAACCAAAGACCACGGTAATAATTGGAAAGAACTCAGCTCCAAAGTGATTCCTGGCAAGTGGATGAGCCGCGTTGTGGCAAGCCGGTATGACATCGGGACAGTCTATTTGACACAGAATGGCAAGCGGGATGATGATTTTACGCCATACGTATGGAAATCCACTGATTTTGGAGAGACCTGGACGCGCATAGACAAGGGCATTCCCGTTGGTCCTGTCAATGTAATTCGCGAAGATACAAAACTCAAGGATGTCCTGTACTTGGGCACAGACGGCGGTGTATTAATCAGTCAGGACAGAGGTCAGAGATGGAAAACCCTTGGCTCTGAACTGCCAACGGCGTATGTGCTGGACTTGGCCGTAGCGCCTGAACACGGATTCTTAGTTGCCGCAACGCACGGAAGAGGTATGTGGGTACTGGATCTGGACAAAATACACGGTACAGAAAGACCAAAGCCGGAACAGCCAAGACGGCGCGGTGGTTTCTGAAATAATCTGACAATCGCTACAGTTGCGGAGTCAACGGCCTTGATTGTGTCATGGACTCGGGGCTCATAATTTCGTCCAACTGCGCGTCTGTCAGCCATGCTTTTTCGCGAAGTATCTCACGAACAGGCCTTCCTGTCTCCAAAGCGATTTTGGCGACTTCTGTGGCTCTCTTGTACCCCACTGTCGGTAGGATGGCTGTAACAATACCAATGCTTCGCTCAACCATTTCACGGCAATGATCCACGTTTGCTGTAATGCCAACAATACAACGGGTTGTCAGCGTATTAACAGCAGCGGTCAACATGCGGACACTTTCAAACAGGCTGAAAGCTAAAATTGGTTCCATCACATTGAGCTGTAATTGACCTGCTTCAGCGGCCATGGTGAGTGTTAGGTCGTTGCCGATAACTCTAAACGCAACTTGATTTACGACTTCTGGAATGACCGGGTTTACCTTACCGGGCATGATACTACTGCCAGGTTGACGCGGCGGTAGGTTGATTTCCTGCAAACCGCAACGCGGGCCGCTGGAAAGTAAACGTAAATCGTTGCACAACTTGCTCAATTTTACTGCTGTGCGCTTCACTACACCGGAGAACATGACAAAGGCACCTGTGTCAGAGGTAGCTTCTATGAGATTTTTAGCTAATTTAACATCCAAACCCGTGATGCGGCGCAATTCTTCAACGCAAGCCTGGGGATAGCGAGAATCAGCGCAAATGCCCGTCCCTATAGCTGTTCCCCCCATGTTGGTTTCAAGGAACAGACGGGCTGTTTCTCTCAGCCTGTCAATGTCTTCGCTTGTTGTAAAGGCGAATGCTTCAAATTCCTGTCCCAGCATCATTGGAACTGCGTCTTGAAGTTGTGTGCGTCCCATCTTGATGACATTACTGAATTCTCTGCCTTTTGCGTAGAGAGCTGTCTTTAGCTTTTCCAGAGCGCCTATCAATCCCCTCAACATAAAGACAGTGGCCATTCTAACGGCAGTTGGATAGACGTCGTTAGTACTCTGCCCCATGTTCACGTGGTCATTGGGATGGCACTCTGTATATTCGCCGCGCTTCCTGCCGAGAATTTCCAATGCCCGGTTTGCGATGACTTCGTTGGCATTCATGTTGGTGGAAGTACCGGCGCCGCCCTGAACCATATCCACTGGAAAATGGCCATGCCAATGGCCATCAATGATTTCCTGACACGCTTGATCAATGGCTCGTGCGATGTTGCCGTTAAGAACTCCTAGTTTGGAGTTGGCGCGTGCGGAAGCCTGCTTGACCATTGCAAGCGCACGCACTAATGCGGGAAAGTGGGAAAGCGGACTGCCGGTAATTGGGAAATTTTCCAGGGCTCTGAGCGTTTGAACGCCGAACAGCGCGTCTTCAGGCACATTTAGTGTGCCCAAGAGGTCTGATTCAGAG
>JAIRRD010000242.1 GCA_031256155.1 Holophagales bacterium | reverse complement strand
TTATCACGCTTCGTGTCCCGGCGCACTGTTCCAACACAGCGCGGGCAAGTTCCGGCCAAATTGAATTCCTGCCCTTTGTGGTATCTGGTGGACTTATCACAGCCAGCTCAATTTCTTTGTTCATATCCGGCGCAACTATAGTAACAGGGTCAGGTGATAAATACATAGCCGCCTCATTGAGCGGCTTTACTGTAGCGGATAATCCAATTCTCTGAAGCGGGTTTTTGCAAAGATTGTCAAGTCTTGCGGCAGATAACCAGAACTGAAGCATTAATACAATAGTGAACCAAAAACCCGCTTTATTACTACTACAATTGGGAATCCGGATGGATTTGGAGCGATTATGGCGTAAATTAATTAATTGTGCCCCGCTCATCTCCCCAATAACTACTGCTAAAAAGATAGAAAAACGCACAACAAATAAACCCGTCGGCGTTTCTGGCTTCGTTTCGTTTACTTTATCATTTTTTATGCAATTAGCTTCAGCGCTTTGTAGTTAATGCTTCCTCGACTAAAAAGTTTCGACTGTTTTGTCTGTAAAACTGTGATTTCCACTTTGTTAAGTCGGCCACTGATTACCAGTCGCCAAGCTTTTTCAACAAACCCCCTGTACCCTTCAACTTTCACATATTCCTGTGTTATATCGCTGTTTATTATCAGTGTGTTAATGAAGTGCGCTATTTTCATGAGGCAATGATAACCTTTCATAGCATTCCAGTTGAGCGAGTAAACGTGACTATAGCCATACCCATTATGCTTCTCCACCTTAAAATGATTCTCGATGCGCCACCGCCTCCGCGCTATTTCATTGCAAAGAAGTACGACATTTTGCACCGTGACCACATCTGACGATAGCCACGCATATTCTGTCACCATGCGTTTCGCACGTCCGCCCTTTTGCGGATTCTCATTCATCCACTCCTCTTTACATGTCACAACGTTAAGACTGAGTCTCTTGTGATTGTTGCCATATGTGTATTCTATTCCGTTAGACCAATAATAAGTCTGTACCCTTTCACCCCATTGGGCAATGAGATTGTTTTCAGGTTCACATTTCCGGAGCCCGTCGAAGTCTTCCCAGACACTCGTAAGACATTTCCTTTTCAGCACAATCATAAAACCCCATCCATAATATTTACATAGAGATACAACAGGCCCACAGGCGTAAAGGCCGTCCGCGACAATTGTAGCGCATCCTGTACCTACCACCTTTGACAACCTTTCTGCTAACCGCTTGAAAGCTTTTTGTTCACAGTCTTGTTTTGCCTGTTCGCTATCTATTCTCACCCCGTCATTTTCAAGCGTTTCGGTAAGCAGCGGTATGACTATGCCACCCCCGAGTATCAGAACAGACTCAAGGATATACACGCAGTATCGTTCCCGATCTTCTTCGCCCCTATGACGCCCGATAGCATGTTCATCAAAAGAATAGTCTAGCGAGTATTTCTGTGTGCCATCTACCATTATAAGACATTTACCTGGATTCATCTTCCTGAATTCATCCGACTTTATGAATTGCACTAACATTTTTTCATATTTGGCTTCAATACCGTTGACATCTATATTCTCTAATAGACGCGCAAGCGTGTCGGCATGCGGCATGGTCTTTAATTCGGGAATGCATTCGCATAAAAATGTAAACGCCGACTCCCCGCCAATCTCCCTGTTTGTTGCCCTGCGGGAAGGTAGCAGCGCCAAGAACGCGATGATTCCGTAGACTATCAAAGTGGGTAGTGTATGGACGCACCTTTTTTCATTGCGATAGTCTTCCAGCGAGGACATTTCATAGAGAATCCCTGGTAAAATGAGTTTTAATAGGCGTATGTAATGCGCTGCCATATTGACCTCACTCTCGGTTGTTGGTGTACTTCCCCCTTTCCTGTTAGCCTGTGACTGTTTTTGTGGGGGCTCGTAGATCGCAATCTTTGCCATGCCTGTGAGTACCTCGCCTAACAGTTTTAAACTGCGCTTTCCTTGCTTCTCAAGTATTTTCCTCTTTTTATTAGACATCCGAAGCCACCACCTTGTATGCTTTTTTGCCAGTCAGTATGTCGCGGAAATCCCTACGGAGTGGACGTACATATATATCCTTAATCGAGACCGCGCGTTCGGTGTGGCGGTCATTGCGCCCACGCCCTTTTGTATGTCCGATACATTCCCAGCTTGCTGCCTGATAGCAAGTCCCTTTAAAAAAATCGGTATCTACAAACGTCTCGATTAGCACCGGTTCATAACAATAACGTGCCAGCCAATCGCCCGGAAGGCGTTTTGCCGCAACCGACAATGCCCTGCTCGACAAATTTTTTACATGGACCCACGGAAAGATCAGATAGCGGCTCTGGTTTACGATTAGGAAAAGTCGGGCCTTTTTTTGCACTGATGTCCAACCGATCCAGTCCTCACGTTCCTCCAGCGCCCATGCCGCTGGGCTAAATCTCATACAGCCCAGAGCAGTTCCATCATTATCATTGATAAAGTAGTAGAGTTGTTCCCCGACAGCGTTGCTGTCACCTATTATATGATATTTTTTTAAATATGCCCGTAATAGCTGCATACGTGGGCCGGCTTGTACTAATTCCAATTCAACGCCGCCGACCTTTGTGATCTCTTTAATATCACTTGGTAACGCTTCCGCTATTTCAGACAGTTTTTGCTTTCTGCTATTTTCTGTATTCATCCCATGATTTTGGGGCGCTGGCAAGTCTATTATATTTTCTGCCGCTAACTGACGCAGAAACTTTATACATGATTCTTTCTTTGGCACACCGGATATTGTTACCCAACTTGTTGTCTCACAAATTGTTGCGGCTAGTTCTTTGAGTGATAATTTCGGGAATGTTTTTCTTATCCATTTTATATTCTGGATGTCTTCAGCACTGAATGTTTTGCCGGAAAACTCCCTGATGATTTCTTCCATAACTGACACCTACCTTCCTGACGATACAGTATCACATCAGCTTGTAGAGTACCAGTCTCAATTTTTTACAATTTTTTTTCGCATTACAGCCGGAAGTTGGCTATTTTGCTGTTATTCACTTTTAATGCTTCATCTCTGATATTGGCAGTATTGGAACAGCCAGCGTAGGAAGTGGCAACGTCAGCAATGCAGGCTATATTGGCGCTGTAAATATTGGAAACGGCAATCTCGCCAATACAGGGACAATTGGCGCGGCTGACATAGGTCGTGGAAATGTCACTAACAACCAGGGCGGTTTTATTGGCAACCTTAATGTAGGATATGGAAATGTCTTCAATAATGGAGGATTTATCGGTAACCTGCTTGTCGGTGTTGGTGTAGGTCTTGTTGATTCAGGTTACATTGGCAATATTGGCTTAAATCCTGCATATGGCAATTCTAACAATTCTATGTTTGTCACCAAGTTTAACGATCCATCAACAAACACAAATATACTCGGAATTGCTTCTGATCCAAATATTGCTGAAAAACTTGCACTGATGAACTTAGCGCTAATATACGGAAATGGAAAAAACACATCTAATATTATTGGAAATGGAATTGGGGATTCAAATTCCAGTGGAGCTAAGATTGTCGATAAGTACAGCACTATGTCCAATAAAGAAATCAGATCACAATTACAAAAAATAAAGATTGAAAAGAAGGTAAATCCTGCCATTGTGGTGGCTCAATTTTCACAAATATCTAATTCCAACATTTTGCGGACATTTGACGCAATGAAAGCACTAACGAATGACAGACTGGAATTGGTGTATTATAAATCTATTTATTATGAGATCGGAAGAGC
>JAIRRD010000236.1 GCA_031256155.1 Holophagales bacterium | reverse complement strand
AGAAATTCGTAGAGGCTTACAACTCAACAGCGAAGCCCTTCATCTGGCGCAAACGGGAAATCAGGGGCACACAGTTGTCAAATAAGACTGATAACTTTTGCAATTAGACACTAGCTGGGAGTTATAGAAGTCAACCATGCCGCTTATGTTTTTCAAAGTCGTAGCTCGTGAAAAGTTGTATACCCAAGCATCTCGTGCCGTCTCCAACCCTCTCGAATGCACTAGGAAGGCACTCTTTGTGTCCTTGTCGAACTTCTTTTCGCTCGCAAGCGGTATAAAAGTCTGGAACGCCTCGTTGCGTGTGGTTATCCAGTCGCCGTGTTCGTTTGGATGCAGGCGAATGAGCTTCATATCAAGGTTCAGGAAGCTCTTGAAATTTTTGATAATCTTCAGCTTGGCCTCGCGGTCTAGTTTATCGCCAATGTCCCTATAGTATATTTCGGCTTTCCCCTTATACCCTGCCCGTTTTACAAGTAGGGTGATGGCTACAGGCGTTCTGGAGCCGCTGCCAAAGATTTTTCCGCCCTCTCTGCGGCTCAGTTCTCCGCTCGTTCGCTGGTTCCCTCTCAGGTTGAAGACGTATATCTTTGAAAATTCCTTTTCAATCGTTTTCCTAAAACCAGCGGTACTGTTGCCGTCCAGCCAGCCACCGTTGGATACGAAGCAGATAATGCCATTCCTGTCGCCCAGTCGGTCTGTGGCGTGGCGGAAAGCTCTGATGTAGGAATCGTAGAGCGCGTTGTTGTTTGTGGCCGTAGACTCCGCGACATAGGTTCTGGCTATTGCTCGGTCTAATTCATCATATTTGTAATTCTGCGCGTTGTCGTTGGCCGACCTCTGGCCAGCCGAGTAGGGCGGGTTGCCGATTATCACTGTTATGGGCGTGTCCTGTTGGTGTGAAACCCTAGCTGCGTTGTCGTCGAACAGCACTTTTTTGGCTGAAGTCGGGTGGCCTTTAAGTGTTGCATCCCATGCGCCGAAAGTGTCTGTGAGGGCGATGCCTCGGAACGGCTCATAACTCACGTAGTTTGTGGCGTAGTGGAAAGCGTTCTCTATGTTAACGCAGGCTATGTAGTAGGCGAGCAGAACTAGCTCGTTTGCGTATAGCTCGCCGGTATAAGCCTGCGTGACATTTGTGTTTGCAGAATATTTGCCGCCCAAGTACTTCCTCTCCAAGTCTTTTATGGGCACGAGGCCGCTTTCTATGAGGCGGGTGATGAATGTGCCGGTACCGGTGTAGGGGTCAAGCACATTTACACCTGGGGAGGCGAGGCTCAGGCCCATCTCCGCCTTCAGCACATCGTCAACGGACTTGATAATAAAATCAACAATTTCGACCGGCGTATAGACTATGCCGAGCATTTCAGAGAGTTTTGGAAACGCGGCCCTGAAGAAGTTGTTGTATAGCTCTATAACTACTTTCTGACGACCGGCTGGGTTGTCAATGTCCTTGGCTCGTGCCCTCACACTGTCATAGAATGGCTTCATCTTGTCGAGTTCCCGCTGATCCATGTCTTTGCTCTGCCGCAGTATTTCCAGCATGACCTCCATTGCGTTCGAGACGGCGTTGAACTTGACGAATTGATAGTTCTCGAACAACGATTCAAAGACAGGTGCGGTTATCAGGTGCTGTGCGAGCATCTCGATGGCACCATCGCTGGTAATTGTTGCGTCCACTGTCTCCTGCATTTCCTTTAGGAAAATTCCATAGGAATCTTTGGCGCGCTCGTCACCGCCCTCCACGGCTTTTTTGATGCGCTTCGCCTGATTCCTGGCTATGTCGGCCACATCCTTGGCCCAATCCTCCCAAGGGCGCCTGGTTCCCACGTTTTTGACTATTCGGGCAAATATTATGCGCTGGAATGTCTCGAACTTTTCATAGGCAAGGTCTATGAGCTTGGGCTGTTCGCCCCCGCCCTGAGTTCCGCCATCCCCTCCGCTGCCACCATCGGTTGTGCCCACCCCGAACTTACTATGCCTCTTTATGGCTTTAGGCCCGGCAGGCTTTGCCACCACTATGTTGTTTGGTCTTATGATGTTGAGGTCAATCTTGTTTATCGTGTCATCAAATCTGTCGTCATGTGACCTTAGGGCCTGTAGCACTTGCCATAGGACTTTGTGCTTTTCGCTGTCGTCCAATGCAGCCTCTGGGTCTTCGCCCTTAGAAACAAAAATGGGGATTATGATGTAGCCGAATTTCTTGCCTTTTGATAGGCGCATTACACGCCCGACGCTCTGAACGACATCCACGATGGATTTTTTGGGAGCCAAGTATAGCACCGCGTCGAGCGAGGGCACGTCCACGCCCTCGGCGAGGCAGCGCACGTTGGAGAGAATCCGGCAGTTGCCTTCCTCTGGGCCCTTTCGCAGTCGTTCCACCATTTGCTGTCGGCTGGAGGCTCCCATGCCGCCGTCTATGTGCTCGATTTCAACGCCCACCAAGGCACCACGTCTTTCTTCTGGCATTTGGCCTATGTAGTCGTCTGTGAGCTGCTTGAATAGCTCGGTATATTCCACTGAATCTGCAATGCGCCCCGAAAAGGCGACCGCACGCTTCATCTGGCCTGGGTCCTGCTCCATGACTTTCTCGCTGCCATCGCCCAAGAGTTGTTTGGATAGGGCATTTACGCAGCCAATTATCTTTGCATCCCAGTCGTCTTCTATCTTGGCTGTGCCTCGATAATTGGCTTTGTAGCGAGTGAAAATCTCCTTTGTGCTTTCTGGCACGTCGTCCTCGCTTACTGTCAGCGTCAGAACTTTGTAGTCAGTCAGCAGCCCCTGGGCGACTGCCGTGCCGAACTTCAGTTCGTGTATTTCGGGCCCAAAGGCGTTTACATCGTCCATAGACCAGACTATGGCATCCTTTTCTTTGAGCCTGTCTATGTCGCCCGGCCTGTACATGCGCGGTGTGGCGGTCATGTAGAGCCTCTTTTTGGCCTTTATGTAGTCGGCATCGTGGACTTGGTGGAAGCTGGAGGCTTTTTCGTTAGGCAGCTTGTAGCCAATGGTGCGGTGCGCCTCGTCGCAGATGACCATGCCGAGTTTGGGCAGGGAGTGTTCCGCTTGGGCTTTGGCCACCTTGTCGAGAGATTGATAGGTTGAGAATATGACCTTGGGGCCTGGGTGCTTTTTGTGCAGGATGGCTATGGTGCTTGGGCTTGATGTTGCAGGCAGGGGCATGTCTATTTCGTCGTCTTCGATTGTGTCAACGCCATCATCCTTTTTCTTTTTGCTCGTGGCCGATGGGTCGGAACATACGCAGATGGGGAAAAAATCATACCGCGTCTGGTTCTTCCATTCCCACATCAACTGGCCCACGAGGGCTATGGATGGAACCAACACCAGCACCGTACCATCCTTCGACAGCACTTCATCCTCTGCTATCCGAAGGGCCGTAAATGTCTTGCCGGTGCCGCAGGCCATAATCAGGCGGCCTCTATCGTGCTTTTGAAAGTGAGCCATCGCCTTACCTATGGCAACCTTTTGGTGTTCCTTCGGCTCGTGCTTGGCGACCCTGGCTGCCGTGCCGGTATTGCCCGCGTCCAATTTGCCCCAGTCCACGCCAGCATAGGCACGTAGGTTGCCAAGATTTATTCGCTTTGCCTCTGGCTCATGACGAGAGAACTTGCTCAGGACGTTATCGTTCCAAATTTGGGCTGTAGTGTCTATCCACAGGCCGAAGGAGAATGACTTTTTTTTGCCATCTATGTGGAAAGCGGACCCCAACCTCCCCAGGAATTTGTCTATGTCCGGCATGGATACGCGGCCATCCTCGTCATAGAACTTGCACTGTACACCCCAGTATTCGCCGGTCTTTGTGCGGCAAACTATGTCTATGCCAGTGTCAGGCCCCAATTCTTGGCGCATGGGGCATTCCTTCCACAGCCACGCTTTCTCCACCTCGCTATACACTGGGGCCGATTCGAGGAAGGCCCGCATGAGGCGCTCGAAGCGCAACCCTTTATCGGCTTTGGTTGCGGCCTCTTTGTCGTATTTTTCAAGTATGGTGTCAAGCGTCAAAGTATGCATTATATATCTATAGCACGGCACTCGGTCAAACTTCCCCCCTTCTATAGCGGTTTAACTTATTGTAGTCAAACTGCTATGCCGGGATTCGCCTGCGAATCACGGCCGCTCATAGTCCATAGGCGAGCTTGGCTAGCCGTAAATGGACTATGAAAGCGAAAATTGCTATAGGACAGAAATGCCTTCGCGGCGTAATTAAAGGCGGTCTGGCCCCCAAACGTAGCTACGGATTAAGCGAGCAATAAAAGCGAAAATGTCTATAGTGACAGGGAGAAATTCAATGTCTGCCTCTTTGATGTTGAATCGCCATCAATATACCTTATGATTTGACTGTGGCTTGTATAGCAAATGGACTTTACAATCATATAATCGCTTTACTTGTGGAGCATTGTTATGCTCCACAAGTAAAACGACTATTTCAAACAGACTTCACAACAGCATTGAGGGTTCCGTATGTCGCAAGAAACTCCGCATAAACTTGATACAAAGAATCTGGCCGCACGTGTGTGCAGTGCTTTGGTTTTTGCTGTGCTGTTTTTTACGCTACTTTGGTTTGGCACTGAGGCATGGGTCAAACTGCTTTATTTGGGGATATTGGCCGCCGCTGCTTTTATTGGTGTGCGCGAGGCTGTTCTGATGGGCATGAAAATGGGGCATTTCCCAAGCATTGGAGGCGGGGTTTTTTTGGCATGGGCTGTTCTGGCGCACTGCTATCTCTGGGGAATGGGGCAGGGCGATCAATTACCGCTCTGGCTGGTGCTATTTGTATGCGGGTTGGTGATACATTTTGGCGCTCTGTTCTCTAAACACAATTTGAATAATGCGCTGTCAAGTCAGGGAATCACATGGTTATCGGGATTATTTCTGGGAATAGGACTTGGTTTTCAGCAAAAGCTATTTATGTACAATGACACCACGCTCACCAATACGGGGGGACGCTTATTGTTGGCGCTATTCCTCATTGTCTGGCTGGGGGATGCCGCTGCTTATTTTGTTGGCAGCCGTTTTGGAAAACATAAACTCGCTCCGAGAATCAGCCCGAAGAAAACATGGGAGGGCGCGCTTGGCAATGTTTTAGGCAATATGCTTGGCGCGTTCATCATTAAGTTTTTTGTATGCACTGATTGGAGTCCGATTGACGCAGCCGCTATTGGCGTTTTACTGGGAACAGTCGGTATGTTGGGCGATCTGGTGGAAAGCGCATGGAAACGCGGTTCGGGTGTAAAAGACAGCTATTTTGGTATCAGGATACCTGGGCATGGCGGCGTTTTGGATCGCGTTGACAGTCTTGTTTTCGCCGCTCCGATGCTTTACGCATATGTTCACTTTGTACATGGGCTGAGTTGAAATCTTAATAATGAAAAATATTTCAATACTAGGTTCCACGGGTTCTATAGGCACGTCAGCGCTGGATGTGGTTGTAGCTCATCCTGATCGGATACGGATAGTTGCCCTTGCCGCTGGCCGCAACCTGGATTTGATTCAAGCGCAGTGCGAGCAGTTTAAACCAAAGCTGGTTTCCGTATCCAGTTCAGAGGATGCGGCATTGCTGAAAAAGTATCTGAGCTATAAACCAGAAATTATGAGTGGGCCGGATGGTCTGCTTGCTTGCGCTGTCTGTTCGGAAGCTGATACGGTACTTGCCGCAGTGGTCGGAAGCGCCGGAGTTGCAAGTACAGAAGCCGCTCTTCGCTCAGGCAAGCGGGTCTGCCAGGCAAACAAAGAGAGTCTGGTGGTTGGCGGTGAGTTGATGAGAGCTGCTCTTGTTCATGGCGGGGGAGAATTGCTGCCGGTTGACTCTGAACACGCCGCCCTGCATCAACTGCTGGCTGACCGCTCACCGGATACAATCAGGGAAATCCGCATTACGGCAAGCGGGGGGCCTTTTCGCAATTGGCCCATGAAGCGCATAATTGCCGCCACACGGGAAGAGGCGCTGAACCACCCGACCTGGAAGATGGGGCCTAAAATAACTATTGACAGTGCTACGCTTATGAACAAAGGTTTGGAAGTTATAGAAGCGGCGGTGTTATTTGGGCTTAATGCCAGTCAAGTGCGGGTTACGATTCATCCTCAGAGCCAGGTACACGCAATGGTGGGGTTTACAGATGGCACTTATCAACTGCAAGTATGTGCTAATGATATGAAATTGCCCATTCAGTACGCGCTCTTATACCCGGAGCGCATGGCAGGCCCGGTACCGTTTTACGATTGGGACACTTCCAGAATGTGGACGTTTGAGCCGCCGGATTTGGAGCGTTTTCCATGTTTGGCCTTAGCTTACACTGCTCTTGAAAGTGGGGGGACGGCCCCTGCTATTCTGAATGCTGCAAATGAAGAAGCTGTGGCATCATTTTTAAATGACAGCATTGGACTGTGGGACATTCAAGCCTGCATCCGGCACACACTAGAAACGGAAGCCCCCGTTCCGGCCACTGACATAGAAGCGGTTATGGAAGCGGACAGGTGCGCCAGAGAAATAGCCAAGAAATGGATAGGTGAACATGCGTTTTGATGCGCTAAGTTGTTTCAGATTTTCGTCACAAAATTACAAGCTCGCAGACGGCCGTATTGTATGTTGCGCCGCGCTGGCCTCAGTTCTTGCTTTTGCCTTGCCGGGGCGCGGTATATGGGGGCCGGTAATCATGCTGGCAGGGCTTATCACTATTCATGAGATGGGTCATTTTTTTGCGGCAAAATTTATGGGGATGCCCGTTGACGTATTCAGTATCGGATTTGGCCCAAGACTCGTTGGTTTTAAATGGCGTGGAACTGATGTCCGCCTGGCTATGCTTCCCTTAGGGGGCTATGTCAAACTGGCGGGTTACAATCCTGAAGAACCTGGCGCAGAAGACCCATACGGTTTTCTCAAGCAACCCGCCTGGAAACGTACAGTTTTTTATTCCGGCGGTATCATTGCCAATGTTATTGCGTGCGCTTTGCTGATTTACGCTGTTGGCGTTGACCGCGCAAGGTATCCGAATCCGGCGATTGTATTACAAGTGCAAGAAGGCTCTGCGGCGGAAGCTGGCGGCTTAAAAAGCGGGGATGAACTGCGTCGTGTGGGTGATTTGGTTCTGCCGGAGGCGGATTGGAACAGTGAAATTGTCCCATATATCCAGAAACACCCTGATGTGCCTGTAGAGGTTCAAGTAATGCGCGATGGACACTTTATGGATTTCACAGTCACGCCAAGCCTCCAGGGAAACAAGGGGATTTTGGGCATTGCTGCCACACCAGTGGCGAGCAATACACCGCCCAGACCCTTCCAAATGCAGGATTTTATTAAGGCTGTGCCTCAGTCATTCAAGGAAACCTCTGTCCTATGCGGTTTGGTTCTGAATGGGTTTTGGAAATTGCTGAGTTTTCAATCCAGCATTAAAGACCTGGGCGGACCTATAACCATAGTTCAAATGGGCAGTGAAGCCGCAAAAGCCGGTTGGGTGGTCTATTTTTATATGACAGCTTTTATATCCATGAATCTGGCTATATTAAACGCGCTGCCAATTCCATTGCTGGACGGGGGTCATGTCTGCATACTTGCACTTGAACGTATACGCCGTAAAGACTTCACTATAGAAATCAAGGAAAAAATCATGACAATAGGTTTTTGCTTCATGACAGCTTTAATGGTTTTTGTTATTTTCCTTGATGTCTGGCGTTTAAAGAAATAGAAAAGTACTTTTACAAAATTGTGCCAAAGACGTTAGCATATTCTTATATTGAGGCCGTGAAGGAGGCCTGTGAATACGCCCCTTAATCCATTCCTGCCAGTTTTGGTACTGTTTCTGTTCGCGCTTGTTGTAGGCGCGTTTGTGCTTTTTTTAACAGGTAAATTACTGCCATTTTTCAGGCTCGTGCCACACAATCCCAAACCCCAGAAGCTGACGCCATACGAGTGCGGTGCCCCCCTGATACAGCCTGATGCCAGACAAACATACAGCGTTAAGTTCTATCAGACAGCGGTTTTATTCATATTGTTCGACATTGACGTAGCCTTTTTACTGCCCTGGGCGGTCATTTTCAGAAGAGCGCCGCACACCTTTATCCCTATGCTTTTGTTCATGGTCACACTTTTGGTAGGCTTTATCTATGTTTGGGGCAAGGGCGCTTTGGAATGGAAGCATTTGCCATGAACAGCCCCACGAGCCTTACGAGTTCCACGTTGAATACCGCCGAAGAAACCCATGAGCCATGGTTCACAACAAAACTGGAGACGATTGTCAACTGGGGCAGGAAAAACAGCCTCTGGCCACTGCCATTCGGAGTAGCGTGCTGCGCTATTGAGTTCATGAGTTTAATGACCTGCCGCTATGATTTCAGTCGTTTTGGCGCTGAAGCCATGCGTTTCAGTCCGCGCCAATCAGACTTGATGCTGGTTCTGGGAACCATTACAAATAAACAAGCCGCTGTACTGCGCAGGATATTCGCCCAGATGTCAGAACCAAAATGGGTTATTTCTGTTGGCGCATGCGCTTCCAGTGGCGGCATATATCGCACTTATGCCACGCTGCAAGGCATTGACCGCGTCATCCCAGTTGATATTTACATCCCCGGCTGTCCCCCCCGGCCTGAAGCCATTATCAAAGGCACTATTGAATTGCAGGAAAAAATGATGAAAGAGGGCTTTAAAGCCAGGGAAGCCAATTTGGACTTATTCTATAAGAGTATGGAACGCCAGCAGACATTGGAAGAAACTGGCATGTCATCCCAGCAGGCATTGCAATTGATGTTCAGGGAAGCGGCGGCTGCTGGGCAGTCCAGGATTTGGTAGGAGGCTTCATGATTGTTGAACGCATTAATGAAGCCATGCCGGGCGCCGTTGTTGCCCACAGCGATTTCAGAGGCGACCAGACGATAGTTGCAGACCTGTCAAAGTATCTGGAACTTGTAAAGTTCATATTCAAAGAAGGTTTTCAGTTGATGATAGACCTGACGGCCGTTGACTGGCCGGAAAGACAGCCCCGATTTGATGTTGTTGTCCACTTTCAGAACCTGGTCAGCCAAGAACGCCTGCGTGTCAAAATTCCTGTAGCTGAAGGCCAATCCATACCAAGCATCACAGGCATACATAAAGGGGCCAACTGGTTCGAGCGCGAAGTTTTTGATTTGTTTGGTATTCCCTTTGACAGTCACCCGAATATGACGCGCTTGGTGATGTGGAGCGATTTTGTCGGTCATCCGCTCCGCAAGGACTTTTCATTAGATGGCGGCGATGACTGGTGCAATTCCGACACAGGAACATCCTATGCGGGACACGCTAGACCGTTAGCCGAATGACCTCAACACACTATTGATCCGAGTTTCCTATGCCATCGGTCTCCTTTGAAAACGATTCCACCCACATTGGGCGCATGATCGTCAACTTCGGCCCAAGCCATCCGTCTGCTCACGGCACACTGCGGGTTATATTGACATTAGAGGGCGAAAACATTGTCAAAGCCGAGCCTGAAATCGGCTATTTGCACAGGGGTGTGGAAAAACTCGGTGAAAACCTCTCCTACACCCAGTTTATTCCGCTTACCGACCGATTGAATTACTGCTCGCCAATATTGAACAATGTTGGCTACGTCCTGGCCGTTGAAAAACTGCTGGGTATCCAGGATCCGCCGCGTAGCAGAATCATCCGCGTTCTTGTATCAGAACTCACACGCATTTCTGACCATCTGGTGTGTATAGGTGTCAATGCTGTTGATATTGGCGCGTTTTCTGCATATCTGTACATTTTTCAGGTGCGTGAAAATATATACGATTTACTGGAAATGACAGCCGGACAGCGCTTGCACACCAGCTTTACACGTATTGGCGGACTTTACCGCGATATTCCTGATGAGTTTATACCAATTTGCGAAGACCTTCTGAAAGACTGCGCTAAGCATATTGACGAAATGGAGAGTCTGCTGACACACAACCCAATCTGGGCAGACCGCACAAAGGGGGTTGGCGTATTCACTGTTGAACAGGCCATTTCATGGGGCTACACAGGCCCGTGCCTGAGAGCTTGCGGCCTCCCCCACGACTTGCGCAAGGTTCAGCCGTATTTGGATTACGAAACATATGATTTTGATATTCCGGTTGGCACTACGGGCGATGTGTACGACCGCTACCTTGTGCGCACAGAAGAAATGCGCCAAAGTATGCTCATAATAAGACAATGTATCAAACGTCTGAAAGAAATCGGCCCTGGACCAGTAATTATTGATGACTACAAAGTGGCTCTGCCTCCAAAAGACGAGGTCTATACACATGTAGAGGGTCTCATCCACCACTTCAAGCTGATAATGCACGGCATGGATATTCCTTCGGGCGAAGTCTATTGCGCCACAGAAGCCGCCAATGGGGAACTGGGCTTTTATATCATTTCAGACGGCGGTAAGAGTCCTTACCGAATCCACGTCCGCCCGCCATGTTACCCAATATTCAGCAGTATTGACGAAAAAATAAACGGACGTCTACTGGCCGACTTCTTGTCTGAACTGGGGGCAATGAACATCATAGCGGGTGAACTGGACAGATAAAAATGGCCCTCATAGGGAGCAACTAAGAATCAGACTTGCCAGCAATGAAACGCATGTTTTGTGTGGGCATGTGGCAACCCTTTAAAATATAGCGGTTTAACTTATTGTAGTCAAACCGCTATAGCAGGTGAGCGGAACGGTGAGCGCAGACGTGAACTGCAAGAAGATGTGCCATTTCAAAGTGAATTTGCTCTAGTCGCGCCACAGACCAAAATCGGCTATTTTCATGAAAGCCTTACGCAGGCGGTAGAGCAGTGTCAGTCTGGTGTTTCGCAGGTCAGAATTTTCGCATTTGACCATTACGGCGTTGAAGAAGATTTCCAGAGGATGGGCTAAATCGGCCAGGGCCATCAGTAACGCAGTGTAATCAGCGGCGGTTTCGATAGCGTCAAGGCGCTGGGCCAGGGATTTTTCTTCCGGTTGCTCCAACAGGCTGGGGTTGAATTTTTCGCCCGGCGATTCGTCTTTCAGTATGTTGCCGATGCGCTTGGCACTTTGGGCAAGGCTCGCAAAGCGCTGGTCTTCGGCAAATACTGACAGTGCTTTACAGCGGGCTTTGAGGTCGTTCAGGTCCATCCATCCGGCGGCCAGAGCCGCATTTCTTACGGGGAGGGGGATGCCGGAAAGTTCCAGCTGATAGGTGGCGCGGTCTTTGAAAAATGCCGTCAGGGCTTGCGCTGTGTCTTTATGCGGGGCTTCGACTTTTGCGGCAATGGCTTCCAGACCCAGACCTATAAGGGCATCTATGGAAATATCCAAACCCTTTTCCCAGATGATACGCACAATGCCCATTCCGGCGCGGCGCAGGGCCAGAGGGTCTTTTGAGCCGGACGGAATCTGTCCTATGGCAAAACAGCCCGCCAGAGTGTCCAGTTTGTCCGCTATGGCCAAAATAGCGCCAAGACTTGATGCAGGCAGGGGTGCATCATTGCTCAGGGGCTGATAGTGCTCGCCGACAGCTGCATAGACGGGTTCTGGCGCGCCCTCCAGTCTGAGGTAGTGGCTGCCCATTATGCCCTGTAACTCGGGAAATTCGCCGACCATCAATGTCACGAGGTCGGCCTTGCAGACCTCTGCCGCCGCTTTGGCTTGAGATGTGTCCAGTTTGAGCCGCGCCGCGAGAGACTGGGCTATTGAAGAGAGTCTCTGTGCTTTTTCAGCGTAACTGCCCAGTTCGCGATGAAAAGTGAGCGCGTCCAGCTTTGGCGCAAGGCCGGAAAGGGGGAGGCGCTGGTCTTCCGCAAAGAAAAAGCGGGCATCGTAGAGTCGAGCTTTGAGTACCCATTCGTTGCCAGCTACAACCAATCCGCCTGGGTCGTCAGGTCTGTTGGCTATGCTCATAAAGTATGGCAATAGGTCTGCGCCGCCCTGTTTTTCAACGCAAAAGGCTTTTTGATGTTCTTTCAGGCTTGTCACTAGAACTTCTTTTGGCAAATCCATAAATTCGGCGGGAAACTCGCCGCGCAATACAGTCGGCCATTCAACTATCAGGGCGAGCGTATCCAGCAGTTCCTCATCAGCCACCGGTCTGCCGCTTTTCTCCTTGGCCCTAGTCTCAAGCTGTTCAGCTATTGCCCGTCTGCGCTCGTCAAATGAGGCAATGATTCCACCGTTTTTTAATACGGCTTCGTATTTTTCAGGGGAATCAACCACCAGAGGACTCGTGTGCTGACGATGATATAGGCGATGTCCCCATGTGGTATTTCCGCTGTCAACGCCGTCAACAGTGAAGGGTACGATGTCAGCCCCAAAAAGACACAGTATGGAACGTATGGGGCGAACAAACTGGTATGTGGAATCACCCCA
>JAIRRD010000129.1 GCA_031256155.1 Holophagales bacterium | reverse complement strand
CATAGTCCATTTACGGCGAGCCAAGCTCGCCTATGGACTATGAGCGGCCGTGATTCGCAAGCGAATCCCGGCATAGCGGTTTAACTACAATAAGTTAAACCGCTATACGAACACATTATCCAGCACGTTTGGAAACGGTTTAAGTGCGCGCTCCAATATGCCAAGCGAATATGCAATAGTCAGGCCGTAGTTGGTTATTGGAACACCGACACTCCGGCATCTGTGAATCCGATTCAGCATTTCGCGCCTGTTGCCCATGCAGTTTCCGCAGTGAATCACCAGTTTGTATGGCGAAAGGTTTTCTGGAAAATCTCTCCCATGTGCATGTTCAAATTTTAACTGAGCGCCGACGAACTTTCTGAGCCAGTTAGGTATCTTAACCCTGCCAATGTCGTCTCCCGTTGGGTGGTGGCTGCATGTTTCAAGAATCAGAACTCTGTCGCCTTCTTTCAAGTTTGAGATTGCTTTTGCGGAGCGAACCATTTCCGTCAAGTCACCCTGAAATCTGGCCATGAGGATACTAAAGGAAGTCATGGGCACAGATTCAGGCACTTTTTCTGATACCAAATCAAACGCCTGGCTGTCGGTTATGACAATGGCCGGTGGGTTGCGAAGATTTTCAAGCGCTGATGGTATTCCATCCTGCTGACAGACCATGGGAATAGAGCCGCCATCCAGTAAGTCCCGTATGGTCATCACCTGGGGCAGTATCAGTCTGCCTTTTGGGGCCTGCTTGTCTATTGGTGTGACCAATAGCGCTGTGTCGCCGGGTTGAACAAGGTCTGAGATGAGGTGTCGGCATTCAAAGTGGTCGCTTGGGGCAAGGCGCAGCATGGCCTCTATGACATCCGCAATGCCATCGCCTGTATTGGCGGAACAAGTAACGGCTGCACAACCCTTAAATTCAATGGAAAACAGATTTTGCTTTGATGGCATTTGAAGGTCAGATTTATTTATAACCACTAAAACCGGAACTTTGCGTTTTTTGAGTTCTTCCAATAAGCTGTCTTCAAACAGGCCCCAGGAATCAGCTTCTGTCACCAGAACGCCCAAATCTGCCCTGTCCAGAACAGATTCACTGCGCTGTTTCCGTAAACTGCCTAGTGTCCCCTCATCGTCTATTCCGGCAGTGTCAATAAGCAGCACAGGCCCCAAGGGGAGCAATTCCATAGGTTTTTCAATGGGGTCGGTTGTCGTACCCGCCTGCTCGCTCACTATTGAAACCTGCTGCCGCGCTATAGCGTTGAGCAGGGATGACTTGCCGACGTTTCGGCGACCAAAGAGGCCGATCTGAAGACGAAGCGATTTGGGCACGGATTGCATACCCAAATATTGCCAGCGATTCTGTTGATAAACAAGTGGTGTGTGGCGGTTCCATTTATAGTCGTTTTACTTGTGGAGCATAACAATGCTCCACAAGTAAAATGTGCGGATGCGCTAGACTGCGCCGTAATGGAGCGAGCCGCCATCGGCGGGGAGCGAAATGGGAGGCGTAGGCGGTGCTTACTTGCCTGTCTGTACTGTTTGTCAAGGGCTTTGACTATAACTTATTGTAGTTAAACCGCTATAAAATGTGGAGGTTGGATGTTCATCAGAAAACTCTTTTGGTCTTTGCTCTCTGTTGCGGCTCTGGCACAGTCGCCGCTACTGGTTTTAAATGATGCTTCAGCATCGCGTTTTGCCAAGTTGGCTCTGCAATGCGCTGAACAGGAGTTTCCAAATAAATTGGATCATGTACTGGGGAACAGAAGTGATCTGAAGCTACCGAAGGAGTTACATCCAGCTTTTTATGGCTGCTATGACTGGCATTCGTCTGTACATGGCCACTGGATGCTCGCCAGACTCTTGAGGCAGTTCCCCAAACTGCCTGAGTCAAATCAAATACAAACTGTTCTGGACAAACATCTCACGCCTGATGCAATGAAGGTGGAAAATGATTATCTGGATTCCAGAGAAAACAGGGCTTTTGAACGACCCTACGGATGGGCGTGGCTCCTTAAACTATCTGCTGAACTGGAGACTTCCAACCACCCAAAGGCCAAAACCTGGGCAGAGGCTGTGCGGCCCCTTGCTAAAGAATTCAGGCGCCGCTTTATGGATTTCCTGCCTAAGCTGACTTATCCGAATCGAACTGGCGTACATTCAAACACGGCTTATTCAATGTCGCTGGCGCTGGATTACGCCAGAGGAGTTAAGGATACGGAGTTTGAGGCGCTGCTGCTTGTGAGCGCGAATTTGTATTTCGCGCGGGATAAGGCGGTCCCGTTAAAATTTGAACCGAGCGGTGAGGACTTTATCAGCCCAGCGCTGGAAGAAGCTGCTTTAATGGCTAAAGTGCTGGATGGGGATAAATTTAGAGTTTGGCTGAAGGAATTTTTGCCCGATTTGAAGCGCCTTTCCCTGAATCCGGCGGTGGTCTCAGACCGCAGTGACCCCCGCATAGCGCATTTGGACGGTTTGAATATGAGCCGCGCCAGAAACCTCTATACGCTGATGAATTACTTGCCAGCAAAAGAGGCTCGTGCGGCAAATTTATCGGATGTGGCTGATGCCCACGCAAACGCCAGCCTTCCCTTTGTCGCCAGCGGAAACTACGAAGGGGAACACTGGCTGGCAACTTTTGCCGTCCACATGCTTGAAGCGAGAGGGAAGAGCTAAAAGAGCTAAACATTAAACAGGAACTCAACTACGTCACTGTCTTTAACGATGTAGTTTTTTCCTTCCTGGCGCTGTTTGCCTGCTTCTTTTGCGCCATGCTCGCCGTTACAGGCCACAAAGTCGTCAAAGGAAATGACTTTGGCGCGTATGAATCCGCGTTCAAAGTCACTGTGGATGACGCCCGCTGCCTGGGGGGCCGTTGCGCCTGTGGGAATAGTCCATGCGCGCACTTCTTTTGGGCCGGCGGTGAAATATGTCTGTAAGTTAAGTAAGGCGAAGCTGGCGCGGATGAGGCGCGTCAGGCTCGGCTCAGTCAGTCCGGCTTCTTCCATAAACATGGCTTGGTCGTCTGGCTCCATTTGTGTCAAGTCGGCTTCAAGTTTGGCGCAGATGGGTATTACGGGTATTCCCTTTTCTGCAGCAGCCTTTTCAAGCGCGGCGTAGTGGGGGTTGGCTGAGGGGTTGGGTATGTCTTTTTCGTCAATATTCCCCACCAGCAGCATCGGTTTTTGTGTGAGCAGGCAGTAGCTTTTCAGCGAAAAGAGTTCGTCCTTATCCAATTCAACTGTGGAAACCCATTTGCCGTTGTTAAGGGTCGCGAGTAGTTTTTCCAGGGTTGCCACCATGGTCTGACTTTCTTTGTTGCCGGATCTGGCCGTTTTTTGATGACGCTCCAGGGATTTTTCCAGTACTTCCATGTCTTTGATGACAAGTTCCATATCAACAATTTCAATGTCCCTTACGGAGTCAAGTGTGGCTTCCGCATGTGGGATATCGGGGTTTTCAAAGCAACGGACAACCTGGACAATGGCGTTCATGTCGCGGATATCGGTTAAAAAGCTGTTCCCAAGACCTTCGCATTTGCTTGAGCCTCTGACCAGTCCTGGTATATCCACAAATTCCTGCGCGGCGTGTACAATTTTTTGAGGATTCACTATTTCGGCCAGTTTCAGCAGTCTGATGTCTGGCACGTCAACAACACCTGTGGTGGCCGACGTGGTGCAAAACAAAAAGCTGCCGCTCGCGGCGCTGCCTTTTGTCATTGCGTTAAATAATACGGACTTGCCGACTCCGGGCAATCCGACAATACCGCATCTGACAGCCATGTATTCCTCTTAAATAAATTTAACGGCCGCCGTCCAGCATTGGGGCAGCCGCCTCCCAGAATGCTTCCATTTCTTCAGGACGTCCCAGGGAGACGCGCATGTGGTAAGGAAGTTCGTATCCGTGCATGGGGCGAACAATGACGGATTTTTTAAGCAGGTCGCGGAAGAAATCAGGGGCGGGAATGGCGGTCTCTAAGAGCACAAAGTTGCCCGCGTTACCTGTGGCTGTACAGCGGTGTTTTTTGGCTTCGGCAAAAAAAGTGTCACGTGCCTGCTGATTTTTTTCGCGGCAAAATATGATAAATTCTAGGTCTTTTATTGCTACTTCCGCAGCGACCTGGGCGATATGGTTGGTGTTGAATGGGCTGCGGACTCGTTCCAACAGAGTAATAATGCGCTCGTTGCCAAGCCCGTACCCTATGCGCAAAGCGGCTAAAGCGTATATCTTTGAGAAGGTGTGCAGGACAAGCAGGTTTTCCCTCTCGCTCAGGAAATCGGCGGCATCGGGAAATTCGCCTGGACTGGAGTACTCCGCATAGGCCTGGTCAACAACCAATAAAATATCACTGCGAATTTCTTTAACCAGACGGGCAATTCCGTCACGCTCAATTTGAACGCCTGTTGGGTTATTGGCGTTGGCAATATAGACCATTCTCGTATCGGGCTGTATTGCTTTTAGTATTGCGTCTACATCAACTTTGGTGGCTGTTGCCTGAGTTTCAATTACTCTGCCACCGGCTGTTTGTGTGGCAATGCCGCCAATGGCAAAACTATGGCGCGGTACTATTGCGCTGCCGCCAGTAATAAAGCAGGCCTTTGCGGCCATTTCAATAATTTCGGCACTGCCGTTGCCAAGCACTACTTGATTCAGCTTGACTTTTCGGTATTCTGCGATAGCCTGACGCAGATAAAAGCCATCGGAAACAGGGTAAAAACCAACACCTTCGTCAGCACTGCCGTTGATGGCTTTAAAAATTCTTTCCTTTACGGCAGACGTTGGCCCCCAAGGGTTCTCATTAGAGGCCAGTTTGACGATGTGATCCAGGCCAAATTCCCGCTTTACCTCTTGTATGGGCTTTCCGGGAATATAGAGCGGGATCTTTTCAAGCTGCTCAAAATTGTTAGATGAAATGCCGGTCATGTCAGTACTCCTCAAAAATGCCTTTGAAGGCAAGCTGTGGTTTAGGAGGGCCTTTCTGTCAGTACTCGGTCAATAAGCCCATACGCCAGGGCTTCTTTGGGATTCATGAAATAGTCTCTATCCATATCTTTGATGAGTTTTTTTGCTGTCTGTCCTGTGTGGGTGGACATGAGACTGGCAAGCATTTCTTTTAATCTCTGAATTTCTTTGAAAGTAATTTCAATGTCAGACGCTTGTCCTTGTGCGCCGCCTGAAGGCTGATGGATCATTATCCGCCCGTTTGGCAGGGCAAAGCGCTTGCCTTTTGTGCCGGAGGCCAGGAGTACTGCGGCCATTGAAGAACATTGGCCTATGCAATAGGTGACAATGTCGTTTTTGACAAATTGCATTGTGTCATAAATAGCCAGGCCGGATGTGATTACGCCGCCGGGGGAATTGATGTATATCTGGATGTCTTTGTCTGGGTCTTCGGATTCCAGAAAAAGCATTTGGGCAACAACGGCGTTGGCAACTGTATCGTCAATGGCAGTGCCTATGAAGATAATGTTGTCTTTTAGCAGACGGGAATAAATATCATAACTGCGCTCGCCCTTTGGTGTCTCTTCAATGACAATTGGCGGATAGTAGGCGCGTTCAAGCATATTGATCCTTCACACTATATAGTAGCTTCCGTGTGTATTACACTTAACAGCAGATAAAACCAACTGCAAGCAATACGCAACCATGATTTGCAAACAAATTCTGACGTGGCAGTTCAACTATGAAAAATTGAACCGCTATACAGGATACCTTTATACTAAGTTGTGGTCAAATAGAATTGCGTTTGGTAGTTCAACTAAAATTAAGTTGAATTGCTATATGCTCATTTCATGTGAAATGGCTATAAAACTTAATGGAAGCTCCGTTGCTGTTTGCCATCGCCAATGCCCGCTTGTCAGTGGGCGAGGGAGCAATTCAAAGTGTTTGGGCTTCGCACAGGGCGCTTGGGCTGGTCTGGGCGCCAGATAGGAGGGCCGGGCTTGAGCCCGGCTTAGCTTGGGTGTTTTTGTTAAATCCAGCGCAAGAGTTGTGGATGCTTTTCGAAAAGTGCGAGGCGTATTCTGTTTTAAAAGCTGAATCCAAAACTGATTTGAGCCGTAAGTGGTCTGCCGAAATAAAGGGGGCACGGTTCTGTGGTGTTCATGGCGATCCCAGGGAACGCTGGATTGCATTTGAATTGCGAAGACGGGCTGTTACAGGGCGAATTGAAGGGATGCGTCTAGCTTTTCAGGCGATTCCTGGATGCGGCGGTATCAGGCTGGATGGAATTGATTTGAATCCCGCCAGGATTGGTATGGGAGCGCCTTTTCCCTCCAAACAGCCTGAACCGGAATCAGATACGCCCCCAATGCGCAAATGGCGTGAAGTTTGGGGGGAAAACATTGAAGCCGCCTTGTGCGGCCAGATTGCGGATGTGCTTCCCGGCGATGGCACTTTGCTAAACCGCCATCTGGCATGGAGTTTGCAGCGGGCCGAAAAACTATTGCTGCAACCAAAGAAACAAGCTGAGAATCGTAAATTTATTCAAAGAAGACAGCGTTTGGAACGCTATGGCGAGGCTTTGGAGAAGGATCGCGCACGCCACCAATCCATGCTGTCACTGCGTGAACCTGCTGGAAAACTGCGCTCAGAACTGTGGAGACTGAAAGGGTCTATGCATAGCGTTGAACTGCTGGATGGTGCGCACATAGAGTTACCCCCTGGCCAGCGTGTGGAAGAGACTGTTCAAAGGTGGTTTAATTCTGTAAAAAAGGCCGAGAGGGGTTTGGAAAGGATTGCCCTGTTGGAGAGCGAGCGAGTTCGGCAGTTAATTGAACTTGAAACTCTATGCGATTCAAGCATTGGAGCGACAATACAATCTTCTGTTTCAAACAAAAAAAATAAAACCAAAACTGAGCGGGGGAATCGGAAAGTGGAATCGGAAAAAACAGGCAGACGCATGGATGGGAAAGGCAGAGGCTATAGGTCATTGATGGTAGGGGGATTTGAAATATTGATAGGAAAAGGTGACGCGGAC
>JAIRRD010000104.1 GCA_031256155.1 Holophagales bacterium | reverse complement strand
GCCGCTTCCGGCGTGTTCATTAATCATCATCACCTTTGGCCCGGGCATAGTGCCGAATGGCTGCCTGAAATGCTCACCATCGCGCACTGCCCAATAGCTGTTGACGGGCTTCTTCAGGTAATCAATTATGTAGTCGGCGGCGCTACCTCCGCCATTAAAGCGTTCGTCAATAACAGCACCGTCCTTGTCCAACTGGGCAAACCAATAGCGGTTGAAATTTGTGTAACCTCCATTGGCCGTGTCGGGAAGCCATACATAGGCAATGCGCCCCTCTGTGGCCTGTGCCACGTGGCGGCGGTTGGACTCAATCCAATCCAGATTTCTCAAGCTGGTTTCAGTGGAGACAGGCACAACTGTTACATTTCTTGCGTCCTTGCCGTTTGGTTCTGAAGCAACGCGCAAAACCACCTGCTTGCCGGAGGTGTTTTCGAGCAACTGATATGGATTGCCTTTAGCCGTCAGTTCAGTTCCGTTAATTGCCAGGAGGTAGTCACCAGCCTTTACTTCAGAACCCGGCTCCGTGAGGGGCGCCCTGAGGCTTGGGTTCCAGTTCTCGCCGTTATAGACTTTCGCAAAACGATAGCGGCCATTCTCTATCCTGAAATCCGCGCCCAGCAGTCCACCGGGGACTCGCTTGACCGAAGGCATATCGCCGCCGCTCACATATAGGTGGCCGACGGTCAGATTGCCAAACATCTCATTGAAGAGATAATTCAAGTCGGCCCTGTGGTGAAGGCCGTCAACGTATGGAGCATAGAGCGCTTCCGCCGCTTTGAGGTTCAGACCGTGGTGGTTGGGGTCATAGAAAAAGTCGCGCTCTATGCGCCAAGCCTCTTTGTACATCTGCGCCCATTCGGCTTTAGGATCAACCCTCAACTCGGCCTCATTTACGCGGAGTTTGGTATCCGTGGGCTTGGGAGCTTGGTCGGCTGGCACTATGAACCAATTGTCCTGCATTCTTATCAGTGCTTTTTCACCGTTGTCAGAGAGCAAAAAGTTACTGATACCGTCAGCGACTTTATCAAGTTTTCGCTTTTTTAAGTCGAATTTTTGCAGCGTCCCCCCATTAAATCCCTGGCCGCGTCCATTTGGCAATTCCAAGACAAAAAGGATGCCTGGCTTTCCAGCGACCAAACTAGCTATACTTCTTTCGGAAACAGGAAGAGCCAGCACGCGCTGATTCAGGCCGTCAAAATCAATTACAGTTTCATTTTCCGTTTTTTTATCCGCAGACTTAACTACAGTGGACTTAGCATCCGTTGACTTTGCGTCTTCTGATTTTTCGCCCGGTGTTTCTTCATCGCTCTCAGGTGCCAGGGGTGATGGCTCGCCTTTTCTGAGTACGGCCAGATAAACGCTTCTGGTGTGACTATGAGGATATGAGTTCATATCAAAGCCGAATACCATTGGGCCAATATCGGTGCTGGCCGTAAAGAACAAATACTTACCTGATTTGTCAAACTGCGGACTATCGGCATCGCTCATTCCATCAGTCATCTGGTGTATTTTTCTGGTCTGTAAATTACACACAAATATCGCGCCGTAGTGATTCGCCAGTGGCTTGGCGTAGGCTATCCAGCGGCTGTCCGGCGACCAGGCTAACTGCGTGCGTCCGCCTCGTTCAAGGGTATCCAGTTTTTCCTGTCTGCCCTTTTCAAGGTCAACGAGCCAGACATTGAGGCGCTTATCCATAAAGGCGATTTTTTTAGAATCAGGTGACCAGGTTGGACTGCGGTAAAAACTGGGTTCCAAATTAATAATGCGCGGTGCGCCTGTCCCATCCTGCGATTTGATGTGCAGCGCATACTCGCCGCTGGCATCGGAAAAATACGCAATTGACTTACCATCAGGTGACCACGCGGGATCGCGTTCCATAGTGCCGGGCGTATCTGTGATATTTCTGACACTACCCTTTTCCGCCGGAACAGTGAAAATTTCCCCTCTGGCCTCAAATACGGCCCTTGCTCCATTTGGTGATATGCCAGCACTTAGAATACGGTTGCCCAGAGGTTCAAAGCGCGGTCTTACTCCCGGCATGTCGCCCGTCAGTGTGATTTCAACTTTCTTACTTTGATTGGTAGCTAAGTCGTACAGGTGGATGGTGCCAAACTGCTCATAAACAATGGCACCGGGACCAGCGCTGGCGCTCTTGAAGTCCAGCCCTGTGTTCTTTATCAACTGCTCGACCTGTTTGGTGTCAGTATCGTAGGAATAGAGCGTGACTGGCCCTTGGCGGTCAGAGAGGAAATAGATTTTAGAACCTGCCCACATTGGTGAAAAGTCATTGCTGTCAGTCCTGGGGATTTTTACCACGCTGGAGTCCTTCATATCGGCAATCCAGAGGTATGATGCCGTCCCGCCGCGGTAGCGTTTCCAGGCATTAAAGGCCCTGCGTATCGGCTCATATACCAAGTATTTACCATCAGGCGAAAAAGAGCCTTCGTGAGCCATTGGCAGCGGAATCAGCTCAGGCCAGACACTATCGGGCAAAATTTTAAACAACTGGGCGGTTCTGCCCGTCTGGCTGTTGCGGGAAGAGGAAAAAAGCACCTTACCGTCAGGAGACCAGCCCACAGCAGAATCGGGTCCTGGATGGTAGGTCAAACGCGTTGGCGCACCACCTGACGCAGGGACAACGTACACATCCGTATTCCCATCATATTCACCGGTAAAGGCCACCATGCCACCGTCAGGCGAAAAATAGGGTCTGGCCTCAATCCCGATGCCGGAGGTGAGTCTGCGAGCCTCGCCCCCCTCTCTGCCTACAATCCAGAGGTCGCCCGCGTGTGAAAACGCGATGTGCGTCTTGCTAACAGTCGGTGTCGTGAATAGCAAAGGCGCATCGGCCTGAACAAAGGTAACTGCCGCCAAAAGGAAGATAGTTGGAATATATTTCCGCGCCATATAAGCTCCATAGAAATACTATATAGTGATTTCATGTGGAATGTGTCAAGCTATAGCAATTTTCGCTTTCATAGTCCATTTACGGCGAGCCAAGCTCGCCTATGGACTATGAGCGGCCGTGATTCGCAAGCGAATCCCAGCATAGCAGTTTAACTACAATAAGTTAAACCGCTATACTTGCAAAACATCATGAAAGTGCTGCATTTATAATGATATTTAGCGAGAGTGCCTTAGTGTTTTGGCGGTTTGCTTGACCTTGAATCATTCCTGTTGAACACTCTCTAATTTAGGTAACACTCTTATATTTTTTTAATAATTTAAAAAGTCGCAAAAAATTACTGACTTTTCATTAAAACAACACTATTACTAACAGGTGAGTATGCTTTGAGTAGCAACATTTAAGGACGGAATACGATATGACCACAAAGAGATTTCAAGGTGATTGGCCTAGGATTGGCATCAGACCCACAATTGATGGACGTATGGGAGGTGTGCGCGAATCCTTGGAAAGCCAAACCATGAACATGGCCAAAGGCGTAGTGGACTTGCTGACATCCGCGCTGAAATACCCGGACGGAACACCGGTACAATGCGTGATTGCGGATACCACAATAGGGCGCGTTGCTGAAAGTGCCGCTTGCGCGGAAAAATTCAAGCGAGAAAATGTAGGTGTGACCATTACGGTTACGCCGTGTTGGTGCTACGGCAGTGAAACCATGGATATGGATCCGCACACTGTCAAAGCCGTGTGGGGCTTCAACGGTACAGAACGCCCGGGAGCCGTTTATTTGGCTGCTGTTTTAGCCGGACACGCTCAAAAAGGTTTGCCCGCTTTCGGCATTTACGGGCGTGACGTGCAAGACGCTGCAAATACTGATATCCCTGCTGATGTTGAAGAAAAGTTGCTTCGTTTTTCCAGAGCCGCCATTTCGGTGGCCATCATGCGAGGCAAGTCGTATCTGTCTATAGGCGCAGTGTGTATGGGTATCGCCGGCTCAATTGTGAGTACCGACTTCTTTGAGGATTACCTGGACATGCGCTGTGAAGGTATTGATGAAGTGGAAATCATTCGCCGTATGAGCGAAGGTATCTACGACAAAGACGAATTTGAAAAAGCGCTGGCATGGGCGAAAGCTAATTGCAAAGAGGGTGAGGATGTTTGTAATCGCGAAAATCTGCGAAAACCTCGCGCTGAGAAGGATAAAGATTGGGAATTTATCGTAAAAATGACCTTGATTGTCCGCGATTTGATGGTTGGCAATCCGAAATTGAAAACGATGGGATTCGGCGAAGAAGCGCTCGGACACAACGCTCTGGCAGCCGGTTTCCAGGGACAGCGCCAATGGACAGACTTTTATCCCAACGGCGATTTCACCGAAGCCATTATGAACTCATCGTTTGACTGGACAGGCGTTCGTCAGCCATTTGTATTGGCAACCGAAAATGACGCGCTGAATGGCGTTGCGATGCTGTTCAGTTATCTGCTTACAAACACAGCGCAAATATTTGCCGATGTTCGTACGTATTGGAGCCCTGAAGCCGTTGAACGCGTGACAAAAAAGAAACTGACCGGCAGAGCCTCCAATGGTATCATTCACTTGATTAATTCGGGCGCGGCTTCGTTGGACGGTTCCGGTTGCCAGAGTAACAAAAACGGCAATCCGGTTATCAAACCCTTTTGGGAAATCAGCGACACGGAAGCCAAAGCATGTTTGGACGCCACAACCTGGGTGCCAGCCAATCGCGAGTATTTTAGGGGTGGTGGCTACTCATCCAAGTTTCTGACCCGCGAAGGAATGTCCTGCACAATGGTGCGCTTGAATCTGATTAAAGGTCTTGGTCCCGTATTGCAAATTGCGGAAGGCTGGAGTGTAGAGCTGGACCCCGTGTCACACAAGATACTGGACGACAGAACAGATAAAGGTTGGCCCACTACTTGGTTTGCACCACGCCTGATGAATACTGACAATTTTAAAGATGTCTATTCTGTTATGAACAGCTGGGGTGCCAACCATGGCTCAATCAGCTATGGACACATTGGCGCCGATTTAATTACACTTGCTTCGATGCTGCGAATTCCAGTGTGTATGCACAATTTAGAGGAAAAAGACATTTTCCGTCCCGCATCATGGAACGCTTTCGGCATGGGTAAAGAAGGCGCTGATTATCGCGCTTGTCAGACATACGGACCGCTGTATAAATAGAGCAATACAGTGATTGAAGACTGCTCTGAAACATTGAAAGAAGGATACCCCAGACCACCGTCAGAAGCCAGAAAGCGCTACTGCCAGTTTCTTCAATTAAATCCAGAAACGATAGATGATTACAAATACTGGCACGACAGCCACCATATCTGGAAAGAAATTCCTGAAGGCATCCGCAGAGCCGGCATCTTGGATATGGAGATTTATCAGGTAAAAAATATGGCCTTTATGATAGTGGAAACTCCGTTGGACTTCGATTGGGACAGTGCGTTTGGGCGTTTGGCTACATTTGAACGACAGGCAGAATGGGAAGCCTTTGTGGGCAAATTTCAAAACTCTGAACAAGGTTTGCGCTCGGAAGAAAAGTGGCAGCTCGTGGAACGCATATTCTCTCTTGAAGAAATATAGCAGTTCCATATATACTGCGCAATGATTTACCATAGCAGGCGCACATGATACACATGATAACAGGCCAACAGTTCACGACATTCACCGACCAGGCCCACCGCGTAGGCAAAGAGCGATTGCAGCTTTGCAGCAGCGGCAATATCTCATGGCGCGTGGCAGAGAATTTCGCTTTGGTATCGGGAACAGGCTCATGGCTCCCGCGCTTGACGAAAGAACAAGTGGCAGTGTGCGAAATATCAACAGGCAACCCTCTTGAGGGGTCAAAACCGTCTATGGAAAGTTCGTTTCATCTGGGCGTTTTGCGTAAGCGCAATGATGTGAATGTGGTGCTGCATGTTCAATCGCAATACGCGACAATTATTGCCTGCGTGAAGGACAAACCCACCGATTTCAATGTAACCGCAGAAGTGCCATGCTATTGCGGGAAAGAAATACCTGTCATTCCTTATTTCCGCCCCGGCTCCCCAGAGCTTGCCAAAGCCGTAATCGAAGCGATGAACTGCCACGACTGCATTTTGCTGAGTATGCACGGTCAAGTGGTTTGCGGGAAAGATTTTGACGATGCTTTTCAAAAAGCTGTTTTCTTTGAGATGGCCTGCCGCATCATCGTTTGCGCGGGAAAAAACAACTACCTGACGCTTTCGCAAGACGAGCTAAACGATTTGGATATTTATGTATTGGGCAAAAAGCCATGGC
>JAIRRD010000080.1 GCA_031256155.1 Holophagales bacterium | reverse complement strand
GGTCTATATCCAAAGCAAAAGCTATTAAGGTAAACATTGGTGATATTTTCAAGCCAAATGGACGACATCCCAACTTCTTCTGGTGTTTCTGACGAAGTTGTAAAGAATACATCGCCATATCTTACATTGTTTTGCCTGTTATCAATTTCGACACATCCCACACCATTTGGGTCTGTAATGGAATTAGTAAAAATATTTATATACGTTACGAATTTGGCATCGCCATGACCAAAATCATTTTTTGCTTTTCCTGACAATCCTGTATATGGTACACCCATACTTCCTAATTTTCTATCTGTCCATGCTCCTGTAAACCCCTCAAACCTCACTTCCGGCACATCCGCGCCTTTTTTAGGAAACATCTTTTCAAGCATGGCTTTCTTGATGTTTACTGTTTGCTCGTATTGCTGTTTTTTGAGGGCGATGGTGGCATCAAGGGTGCGAAAAAAAATGCCAAGCGCGGCTTGTTCAGCAATCATTGGCACTTTGAAAACGGTTTCAGATACAAGACTCCATTCGGAGCGGGGCATTTTTGTGCCTGTAGAGAGATTCGCTACATATTGGTAACCGCGTGATTGAATAAGCACGTAAAGAAAGCCGCTGTCACTTTCAATCGGACGCAACACCCAGAAATCCCCAACTGCTATTCCCGCGAAATCCGCTAACAACCAGTTTTTAAGATATGGTCTTAACTTTCCAAATAATATATCGCCTTTGCTAAATTCTATGCCTATTTTGGTTTTCGGTTTATCATACACATTTTTATTAAGTGTACCGGATCCAGAAATTATATCTTCAAATTCTACGTTTGGCAAAGTGGCACTGTTACTTACACTTGTAATGCGTTCTGCAATAGAATCAAACCGCTTTTCTTCCCACGCCCCAGCAAACCCATCAAACCTTATTTCCGGCACTCTCCTCTCATTCCCCATGCTTATCACCCCGCAGCAACTTCTGAAATTCGCCCAGCCCCTTCATGTCAAACTCATTGCCCCGCAGTTTATCAATAAGGGAAATTACTTCGTTTTTTGCCTTGCCGATTTTGTCCGTAACCTCAACATATGTGACGGCGTACTTATCAGCCAAAGCTGTCAGCTTTGTTGCCAGTTCTCGTATTACTTCATGGGGCAATTCGTCCATTGCGGCAACTATGGGGGTCACCCATTTTTGTTTTAGCAAACACATTGCATCATTATCGCTAAGCCCTTCAATGGTTTCTTTGGTCAGCTTATGTAAAGCCGTTTCGTCAGCTTTTATTTCTCGTTTTAATGATGTTTCTTTCGCAAACAGCTTGTTAGCCAGGATAAATTTGGTTTCTACTGATTCCTCGCCGTGCTCGCTTGCTTTCAGTTTTTTAGCAATCGCTGCCACAGCCGATTTGATGTATTCGCCGTCGTCGTCAAAGGCTTCTTTGTAGTCCTCTTTATTTTCTTCGGTCAGCGATTCAAAGATTTCTTCAAGGGCAGCGGCTATCTCAGCTATACGGCTTTCTTTTTGCCGCAGGGCATCAGTTTCCTTTTTCAAAAGAGAGGATTGCACTAAAGCAAAGGGAATAATCCGCCCAACCCATCCGTCCTGCACTTCATATTCAACATCGCCCTTTTTCTTTGTGACTATGTTTGGGTCTACTGCTTTGACGGCGCTGAAGCCCTCGGTCTGTATGATTTCAAGGTCAATAGCTGTCTTTACCCATTCGTCATTCAGGGCTTGGTACGCCTTGTATTTATCAATGAGCGGTATTTTTTCCAGGCGACTGAAAATGTCTGCGCTGATTTGTGTTTCCTGTCTTGCGATGTCCAGCTTGTCCCATTTTTCGCGAAGCGCGTCTTTCAGATAAGTCCCAAAACTGCCAAACACATCCGAGTGCAAGGCAAAGTAGGCTTTTACGTCTGCGTTGTCTTTGATTGTCTGCTTTACGTTGTCGGTTGCAAGTTTCACATAGGGCGTTCCTTCGTCTTTGAACAGGCTGGGCCAAAGACTGGGAAAAGCTGTCCAATAGGGTTCAAGTTCCGCAAGTTCCGCCTTTGGTATGCCGCCAAACATGGTGGCATACAAATCCCAGGTAACAGGCGTGTCGGATGAATCAACATAACGGGGTATATTCAGGTTATAGCCGTTCCTTCGGATTTCATCAAGGCTTACTTTGCGAGAAAACCTGGGTATATCGGCGCGGGTGGCTACTGTGTCCGCAATTTTCCTGATGTCAGAGGCGCGGAGTTGGTTGTTCTTGCCGACTTTGACAAAGCCTTTTGATGCGTCAATAAACAGCACATCGTCATTTTGCCGCCTTTGTCTCAATACCATGATTATGGTGGCTATGCCTGTGCCAAAGAAAACATTGGGCGGTAAACCGATTATGGCATCTATGTGGTTCTGTTCGATAAGATTTCTACGAATTTTGCCTTCGCCGTCCGCGCCGTCTGCGTCACCACGGAACAATACGCCGTGCGGCAGTACGATGGTCATAATGCCTTCCGGCCTTAAGTGGTAAAGGTCGTGCAAAAGAAACGCAAAATCAGCCTTGGTTCTGGGAGCAAGCCCAAAGCGCGAATAGCGCGGGTCAGCTTCCTTGTGGGTCGGTTCCCATGCCTGGGAGTACGGGGGATTTGATACCACGGCATCCAAAATTAGCGGTTTGTATGTGCGATGTGGGTCGTCCTCGTCAAAATACGGCCAGTCGTCCTCAAGAGTGTCGGCGTTGCGGACGTAGATGTTGTCGGGCTTTATGCCGCGCATTACAAGGTTCATGCGGGTCAGGTTGAATGTGTTGACCTTAAGCTCCTGGGCGTAATACCTTATTTTGTTTTCGCCTTCAATATGCTTCGCCGCTGAATGACCTATATTTATGAGCAGGGAGCCTGAGCCGCTTGTCGGGTCATATATATCAATTTCTTTATAGTCTTTCAAATGCTCTGCCACAATCTCCGACATCAGCAGGGATACTTCGTGCGGTGTGTAGAACTCACCCGCCTTTTTACCTGCATTGGCGGCGAAGTTGCTGATGAGGTATTCGTAAACAAAGCCCAAAACGTCATAATCTTGTTTGCCGTCCATAGGAATGTCTTTGATAAGCCCCAGGAGGCCGCTGATTGCTTTGGTCTGCGAAGCAGCGGTGTCGCCGAGCTTACTAAGCCCGGTTTGAAGCGTATCAAATATGCCCGTAAACACTTTTTTATGGGCGCGGTTGATGTGGCGGTTGAACGCTGACAGTGCATCGCGGACATTGGACACGTTAAAATCAGCCCCCTTCGCCAGCCAGGTGGAAAAAAGGTCTTTGTAAGCCATGAAGTAGCCTATTTTGCCCTTAATGTGACTGACTGCCGAGGCGTTATCTTCGGATAGCTTCTTGATTTCGTCTGGCTGCATCCCATCGGAGATAAGCAGCTTCAACTCCTTGTCAGAGAGAAATTTGTAGAAGATGAAGCCAAGTATGTAGTCCTTGTATTCGTTGGCCTCGATTTTGGAACGCATTTTGTTGGCTGACTGCCAAATCTTTGATGCTAATTGTTGTTTGTCCATTGGGTTCCCTCAGTTGGCTTTGCTCCCAAACTTCATAATATAGAGCTTTATAGCAATTTTCGCTTTCATAGTCCATTTACGGCGAGCCAAGCTCGCCTATGGACTATGAGCGGCTGTGATTCGCAAGCGAATCACAGCATAGCGGTTTAACTACGAAAAGTTAAACCGCTATATACTCAAATTCCCCCAAATCGTCTATCGCGGGATGCAAATGCCTCTAAAGCATCGCGGAATCGATTCTGGTTGAAATCGGGCCAATGACAATCGGCGAAGTAAAATTCTGCGTACGCGCACTGCCAGAGAAGGAAATTTGAAATTCGCAACTCACCTGAAGTGCGGATTAGCAAATCCACATCTGGAACACCTGCTGTCCAAAGCCTTGAACTGATTGTTGATTCATCTATAGCTTCAGGTTTAAGTCCGTCTTTTATACAGGATTGCACAGCTTTGACCAGCTCTGCCCGTGAACCGTAATTGACGGCCAGATGAAATACCATTTCGCTTTCTTTGGCAGTGGCTGTTTCTACTTCAATGACATCCCTCTGGATGCTTTCTGGCATTGCTTCAAGGTCACACAAAAAATGAAAACGGACTCCTTTGTTGCAGAACCTGCTGATGTGCAATCTCAAATAGAATCTTAAAAGGCTCATGATAACTGACACTTCCGGCTCCGGTCTGCGCCAGTTTTCTGTTGAAAACGCATAGAGTGACAGGTGCTTTATGCCCATTTTTACAGCGGTATCAATAATTTCCTCTATCACGGCTGTGCCTGCTTTGTGGCCTTTTATTCGGGGCAAACCTCGCCCAGCCGCCCATCTTCCGTTGCCATCCATGATAATGGCCACATGGTGAGGTGTTCTCACGTCATCTCCCGCTTTCCTGGTCATGTTATACCAGTCCAGCTACAATGTGTTGAATCGCTATATCCATCCTATCTTTTCAACTACAGTGATATTGTAAGATAAATGAGGAGGCGACATGGAAAAAATCATAGCCGTGCGCATCAAGTAGTTGTCGGAAGAGATGAAAAAAGGATAATTTTATGGCTCCACATCTAAGCGTTGTAATCCCCGTCTACAATGAAGAGGCCAATATTTTGCATCTCTGGACGCGTCTCTCTAAGGTGCTTAGAGAAAATTTTGACGACAGGGGATGGGAAGTAGTTATGACTGATGATGGAAGCCGTGACATGAGTCTTGATATGCTTTTGGAAATAGCCCGTCTGGAACCGCGTCTAAAAGTAGTGGAGTTCAATAAAAATTACGGTCAGCATGCGGCTATTTTTGCGGCTTTTGCTCAGACAACTGGTCAGGTGATTGTCACGATGGATGCCGATTTGCAAAATCCGCCGGAAGAGATTCCAAAATTAGTGGCAAAAATGGATGAGGGCTTTGACATCGTTGGCGGTTTGCGACAGGGAAGACAGGCAAATGACAGCGTATTCCGCACCATGCCCAGCAAAATAGTGAACGCTATAACGCGCAAAACCACCGGAATCAACCTACATGACTATGGCTGTATGCTGAGGGCGTACAACCGCGAAGTCATAGATGCCATACTGAATTGCAGAGAGCGCAGTAGCTTTATTCCGGCCCTGGCCAACAGTTTTGCAAAGCGTATAACCGAAATTCCGGTTGCCCATGCGGAACGTGCGGCGGGGGATTCCAAATACGGCTTTTGGAGGCTCATTAATTTGCAGTTTGATTTGTTGACCAGTTTCAGTCTTTTGCCCTTGCAGATGTTGTCTGTGCTGGGCGTGGCTATCTCGGCTTTGGGTTTCATGCTGTTTATAGGCATTATGATTTACAGATTCATAGATCCGGCGGGCACTGTCGAAGGAATATTCACATTGTTCGCCATTCTGTTTTTCTTTATAGGCTGTCAGTTCATAGCCTTTGGATTGCTTGGTGAATACATCGGGCGCATTTACGTTGAAGTCCGCGACAGACCAAGATATATGATTAAGAAAGTGCATAAGCGAGAGTAAATATTAGCAACTCAACTTATTGTAGTTGAACCGCTATACATTGTGATAAAATAAACAAAGGTCGGCCTTGGTATGAAAAATTCATATACAACGTTGCCCTGAAGTTTTAATATTTAGACCACCATGATTGATGGAAAGCCCATCGTTTCTCAACTTGTCTTCTCACAACTCTTTTAGGGAGCATCTATGAAAGCAATCTTGCCCTTGATATTGCTCTTAGCCTTAGCAGGCTGCCGGACACCGGATGCCACAAAGCCCGCAAAGCCCACATCCCAGCCCCAGACGCGGCATTCGCGAAGCGAACCTATCACGGTTATGATCCACACAATACCGCCCGCTGGCGATGTACTTTTTGAAGGGAAGCCGCTCGGTGTTTCTCCGACAACATTGAAAGTAAACTCAATAGCCGAGCTCAGCGACAGACTTAAGGCCGATAATCTGCCAGGGAATGTCCTGGAACAAAGAATCCAGATATTACCGGGTAACAAAGCTGACGTAGTTCTGATTTTTGACCCTGCCTACACAAAGATGGCGAAAATACTTGGCCTCCATAAAATACTGGTTTTCGACTATCACGATGAAATAACCTTTGAGACCGCCAGCTCCAAGGTAAAGCCGGAATTTCAGCAGCTACTTGCAAAGCAGTCCGAACTACTCAAACAATACTTCAAGGGAATGCCTATTTACATTTGCGGCCACTCGGATTCTGTGGGCGATCACTCCAGCAATATGGCATTATCCCTAGAGAGGGCTAAATCTGTCTCAAAGATACTGACTTCATCAGGTGTCCCAGCGTCCAGCATTAAAGTTCATGGCTTCGGGCCCGATTTTCCCATAATCAGCAATAACACCGAGGCTGGCCGCTCACGCAACAGGCGCATTGAAATTATTTTGGGGAGATAAAACCTGCTTGCAAGTTGCAACTCATATAGCATTTTAGCTTGTTTTACTTGTGGAGCATTGTTATAGCGGTTTAACTTATTGTAGTTAAACCGCTATGCCGGGATTCGCTTGCGAATCACGGCCGCTCATAGTCCATAGGCGAGCTTGGCTCGCCGTAAAT
>JAIRRD010000026.1 GCA_031256155.1 Holophagales bacterium | reverse complement strand
TAAGTACGAGTCAATGAAAATTGATGCGAAAGCGGACAAATTTATGACTGACGATGCTGAGATATTGCTTGTCGCATGTAATACGCCAGCGCGCATTTCTAAAGGTGCCGTTCAAGACTTGAGAGATGTGGGCATTAAGGCTGGCTTGTTCCGTCCAATCACAGTATGGCCATTCCCTGTTGAACAGATAAAGACCGTATTGCCGCAAATTAAGCATCTCGTTGTCGTAGAAGCAAGCGCAGGTCAGTTAGAAAACGAGCTTCGCCTAGAACTCAGCAGAGCCGGTATTGAAAAGCTCCCGAAAATGAGCCATGTCCGACGTATGGGGGGTATTTTGCCTCAGCAAACGGATGTTGTTGCCCACGTTAAATCTATAACTAAGTAAGGAGAGTTTCAAATGTCCACTGCCTTTTACAACAAATTTGAACGCCATGCAAATGGCGAAGGCCTCAAAGGCCACAGCACCCATTACTGCGCTGGATGCGGTCATGGTCTAGTTCACAAATACATGTCTGAGGCTATAACAGAACTTGGTATTCAAGACGATACAGTTTTGGTCAGCCCTGTTGGTTGTTCGGTTTTTGCTTATTACTACTTCGATACAGGCAATACGCAAGCCGCCCACGGACGCGCACCCGCAGTCGCTATCGGGCATAAACTGGCAAATCCAAACGCAATTGTAATTGCATATCAGGGCGATGGAGACTTGGCTTCAATTGGACTTGCTGAAACTATCGCCATTGCTCAGCTTGGCAACCCAATCACTGTCATTTTCATAAACAATGCCATCTACGGAATGACCGGCGGCCAAATGGCTCCTACCACGCTGATGGGGCAATCCACTTCAACAAGTCCTGGCGGCAGAAAACATATAAGTGGTCAGCCCATTAAAATAGCGGAGCAAATCGCCCAGTTGGATGGACCGATTTATGTGGAGCGAGTGGCGTTATACAGCCCTGCGGAAAGAAATAAAGCTAAGAAAGCTATCAAAAAAGCTTTCCAGCTTCAGAAAGAAAAGCGAGGATACACATTTATAGAAGTGCTTGCCGAGTGTCCAACCCACTTGAAAATCACGCCTGACAATGCGGAAAAATGGGTTAAAGAAAACATGGTACCTGTTTTTCCTCTCGGCGTTAAAAAAGATTCGACTGTAGAACCTTGGTGGAATATAGAACCACCCAAGTTTGAAGGTAGCACTTTTGTCGAATTGATTGGCGGAACCACTGATAAAACAGAACGTCATTGCAAAGCATTCCCGGCCCACCTGCATCCATCTGATGTAAGCCTCAAGCTCGCTGGCGCAGGCGGCGATGGTGCCCAGACTGCCGCCATTTTGATTGCCACGGCAAGTATAAATGAAGGTTTTGACGGCACCCACATACCAGCTTACGGTCCTGAAAGCCGCGGCGGAACTTCTTATGCCGATGTGCATATCGCCAAAACAGAAGTACTCAACCCAGCCAGTCCAACACCTGACATTCTTATTGCTTACAATGCCCCCAGCCTTGCTAAATTTGGAAATACTGTAGCTAAAAACGGCTTCATAATATTCGACACTTCGGTTGCCAAGGAATTAAAACCAACTGACTCAAGCATTAAGGTAATTGGCGTACCATTTACAGAAGTTGCCGCTGGCCTTGGAAAGACTGTTGTTAAAAATATTGTCAGTTTAGGTGCCTTGGCTGCCGCTACAGATATATTTCCACGCGAAACTTTCCTGGCCGCTATAAAACAAGCTCTGAAAGACAAAGCTTCCATGATGCCCCTCAACCAAGAAGCCTTTGATCTTGGCTATAAAGCTGCTAAGGAATACATGAACACAAAAGGCTATTAAAATTTGTATAGTCGTTTTACTTGTGGAGCATAACAATGCTCCACAAGTAAAACGCGCAGATGCGCCAAACTTGCGCCGTAATGGAGCGAGCCACCAGCAGGCGGGGAGCGCAATGGGAGGCGTAGACGGATACATACCCAGTTGTTACGCTTATCAGGTGTGTTCACTAATACATAATTTTTTCAAATTGTAATTTGACAAGATTTGTGTAGATACCATTTTTATTCAATAATTCATAGTGATTTCCGCGCTCCATAACTCTCCCTTGATCCATAACCCAGATTTCATCAGCGTCTTGAATAGTGGAAAGACGATGTGCAATAGTAAATGTGGTCAAATGACGGCTTACGTTAGCAAAAACATTTTGTATGCTGTGTTCAGTTTCGCTATCAATATTCGCCGTGGCCTCATCTAACAAAAGAATTGCAGGGGTTCCGTACAACATGCGGGCAAAAGCCAATAATTGACGCTCACCCGCAGATAAACGCTGACCACGTTCGCCCACCTGCGTTTTCAACCTCAATGGCAATCTATCGACAAGAGAAACAAGTTGACTCTGTTCCAAAACAGAGGTTAAACGGCTATTATCTTTAGGTCGACCAAGCAATATATTGTCTTCCAGTGTTCCACTAAAAATGAATACATCCTGAAGAACAAGTCCAAAAAGCCCCCTATATCCAGCAAGGTTTAGTTCTGTAATATCAACGCCATCTAAAGTGATTTTACCTTTGTTAGGATCATAAAAACGCATAAGCAAATTTATCAATGTACTCTTGCCGGCTCCAGTGTGCCCAACTACAGCTATTCTTTTACCTTTAGGAATAATGCCATTAAATTCATTAACTACATAACGTCCATCAAGTTCATAAGAAAAAGAAAGGTTATTAAAAGATATTTCTTTTTCAAAAATTGGGATTTGACTTTTTTCCGTTTCTGGTATCTTGTCTTGATTATCAAGCAGTAAAAAAATTCGTTCACTAGAAGCCATGGCTGTTTGCATAACGTTATAACGTTCAGCCAATTCCCTTATTGGTCTGAAAAAACGACCTGATTGTTGAACAAAAGCTAACAACAGGCCTAGAGTTACAGTGCCGATTTCAACTTTATATCCAGCATAAAAAATTATTGCGGCAAGAGTAACTGACATCAATAATTCAACAACAGGAAAAAATACTGAATATGCTAATACTGTCTTGAGAAACGCATCCAAATAATTGCGATTTAGTGTATCAAAGACGCATTGACTAGCTTTCTCATTGGAATTAAGTTGAACAAGGCTCATATTAGATAGACGTTCCTGGAGATAGGCTTGAATAGCGGCATAACGCCCCTGAGTTTCACGAAACGCCTCGCTTGCCTTACGTCTAAATACTTCGGTTGCCAGAATTAGAAATGGCAGTATAAAAAGCGCAATCGTGGCCATTCCCGGGTGCAGCAAATACATCCATATCACTATTGCAAGCAACGATAAAGCATCTCCAATGATTGCCACGAAGCCTGAACTAAACATTTCATTTAAATTCTGGACATCCGTTGTCACTCTTGTCATCAGGCGTCCAACTGGATTGTGTTGAAAGAATGATGTTGATCGGTGCATTAAATGCTCAAAAAGCTGTGAACGCAGGTCCAACATTGCTTTCTGACCTACCCAGCCGAGCAAAATTGATCTGGTGAGTTGAACTACAAACGATAAACAGACAAAGCCTATGAATAGCGCAAGCAGATAGCCCGCCCCTCTTAAACTTCCCTGTGTCAAATGGTGATCAATGAGTCGTCTGGTAAACTCAGAAGGCATAACCTCCAACACAGCTCCACCTCCCATGAGAAGCAGAAGTATGAACAAATGCCACAGGTACGGTTTCAGGTATCTAAATAGTCGAAAAACCAAGGCATGGCGCAGCGGCTTTTGATCCACTTGGTCACTTTGAAAAAAAGATGAACTTCTCGCATTCGACATACTAATTATTTTTCACATTAATCGAGCTATGTCATTATATGATAGGCCCGATATGGGTTTGAGGTAATTGCAAAACTCAGTTTTTGCTTGCACCCTCCATTTCGCCGTCCACTCCAAAGTCGCGTCCGGCTTTATTTAGGCGTAGCCCACCAACTCCGTTGAACTTGCAAACCCAAGGTTTTACAAGCGGCTCGGTTTTATTCTAAATCATTGGGGAACATTTTCCTCGTTTTCTAAGGAAAAACAATAATGATGAGATGTGCGGTCTTCATTGACGGAAACAATGTATTTCATTCCGCTCGACAGCTTGGCTTTGAGGTGGATTACTCAAAATTACTGGAAATGCTTACTGGTAAGGATCGTGAATTACTTCGCGCATTTTTCTACACTGGCGTAGATGAAAGCGCGGACAGGCAGCGTGGCTTTCTCCATTGGATGAGACGTAATGGCTTTAGAGTAGTGCAAAAATCAGTAAGGGTTGACAGGGATGGAACGCGCAGAGCCCATTTAGAAGTCGAAATTGCCACAGACATGATGGCTTTTGCAGACAAAGTTGACACTATAGTTCTCGTTTCCGGCGATGAAGACTTCGCATATCCTCTGTCAGTATTAGCGCAGCGTGGCGTCCGAATTGAAGTTGCGGGCTTCCGTAGCGCAATGGCCAATAAAATAATGGACTGCGCTGATAGATACATTGACCTGGACTCTTTGATGGATAAATTCCGCAAAGACAGTTCATACGAAGAAGAAGACCCGGATGACTTCCGCGAAAGGTTATGAGTATTTCTGAACTAAAATTTCCGGCAGATATTTGTCTTCAGAAATGCGCAAGTCTATTGCAAAACTACTGCTATCCTACATTCAAATCAAATTTTCGAGGTGCTAATGCGTTATCTGTTTTTTTGCGTCCTTACCATTGCTCTGGCAGCTCAAAGCCCTGTAGAACAGCGTTTCACAAAAGACATCGTCTACCTTGC
>JAIRRD010000001.1 GCA_031256155.1 Holophagales bacterium | reverse complement strand
CGTCTGCGCTCACCGTTCCGCTCACCTGCTATCGCAGGCTCGCTTCACTCTCAGCGCAGACTAAGCACTCCGTGCCATTTCAATTTTTTCAAAGTTGAAATGCTCTAATTGAATTTTTTATCTCATGCTGCCAAAATTCATTTCATCTGAAATTGTATATTTCACATGAAATTGCTATGATTTCAGTTTCTAAGTCCTACTTCTGAAGGAGTCAAAAAATGCGCACTTTCGCACTTTCGTTACTCGCCACAGTTCTGATGGCCCAAGAAACTCAGGCCCCCAAGCCTATCAAACTCCCAGCCCACAAGGGAGGTTCTTTGACATTGGACAAGGCGCTGGAGGAACGCCAGAGTACTCGTAATCTCACTGGTCCGGCTTTGAGCCTGGATACTCTCTCACAACTACTTTGGAGTGCCCAGGGTGAAAACCGCCCCGGTAAGCGCACCGTTCCCAGCGCAAACGCACGTTATCCTTTGGAATTGTATGTTGTTGCAACAAAAAGTGATGCGCTGGCAGATGGGGTGTACAAATATTCACCCAAAGACCACAGCATGTTAAAGGTAAAGGATGGCAATCCGGAAACAATTTTTGGCTCCATTAAAGGTATGCAGCCCTGGATTCCAAAGTGTCCAGCGGTATTTATCTTTTCTGGAGTTTCCTCACGTATGGGCGGCAACGACCCGCAACGCAAAGAAGCCTACACATTCTGGGAATCTGGTGCTGCTGTTCAAGCGCTCTTGTTGCAAGTTACGGCTAACGGCCTTGGAGCAACTGTTGTCAGCGGCGTTGATCTGGATGCCGTGAAATCCGCAGCGGGATTGCTTGACGATGAAAAAATAAGCGTTATCGTCCCTGTTGGCAGGATTGCCAAATAGTCAATGCTATAGTGGTTTAACTTATTGTAGTTATAGCAATTCCCTTTTAGAAGGTAAACTGCTCTAAAAAACAAATATCTGAAATATCTGATTGCTTACTAACATACCCTCTGATGTCAGGCACAGGTTTTCTCCCTCTTGCTGCAGTAAGCCATGTCTTATAAAAGGAGCAAGCTCATTTTCCCAATTTTGTATTAAGCAGCCTAAGCCTTTGGCTTCCGCTAGTTCGCGTAAGATACGCCAATTGATACCACTGTGCATTCTCAGAGCCAGCAATGGTATTTCAGCCAGAGACTCTTCTGGACTCAACAGTTGTATTTCCGGTTCGTTAAAACCGTTGATCCAATTTGGGATGTCTTCATTTTCTGTCCATCTCAAATTACCAATATTGCTAGCTGCACTTGGGCCAATCCCGATATAAGGCCGACGTTGCCAGTAGCGGATGTTATGTGCGGAGTGGTGTCCCGGACGGGAATAGTTGCTAATTTCATAAGGTATAAAGCCGAGGTGCGGCAATTGTTTTTGAAGAGCTTGATAAGTTTCGGCAACTTGGTCATCCGTTGGCAATTCGAGTAAGCCGTTATCAATCTGGGATTTCAGTCGGCATTGCTTATCAAGGTCCAACAGGTAAATGCTCAGGTGTTCAACACCGGCTTCAATGAGACAAGCGGCATCACGCATGACATCTTCTAAGTGCTGTTCAGGAACACCTATCAACAAATCGGCACTAATGCGATTGTAACCGGCATCACCGCACATTTTTACAGCGGTGATAGCTTGTTCGGCGCTATGGACACGCCCCAGATGCTGGAGTAAAGCGTTGTCCAGGGTTTGTATTCCAAGACTTATACGATCCCACCCAGTACGTCTTAAGACTTTCAGCCAGTCTGGAGACAAGGTGCCTGGATTGACTTCCAGGGTGGCCTCCGATAAGTCAGTTGCATCAAACTCATCATGAATTGCCTGAGTGATTAGTTGCAGCGAATGGAGCGAAAGCACTGAAGGTGTACCTCCGCCTAGGTAAATGGTATCAAGCCTTGGTCTGCCAAAAAAATTGCCCCAGGTCTTCAAATCCCGAACAACGCGCTTTATATAAGAAGGCTCTAAGGAAAGGTCAATGCTGCTTGCGAAGGAACAATATGTACATCTATCACGGCAAAATGGCACATGTATGTACAGCCCCAGATATTGATCCAAGCTGATAGATTTCAGAGATTCACTCAACAGCAGATTCAAAACCAAAGGTCCAAAATTAAGGATCTAAAACCACGCGCTGAAGTGTTTGACGGATATGATAAATTTCCATTGGAAAAATCCATGCGGGAGATAAAGGAGTGATGGTCTTTGGCAGTGCTTCAACATGGCTACGTATGGCCTGTTGATTATCAGGTTTTACTTGAATATATCCCCCGAGATAGTTAGGTACCATGGACAACATAAAATCCAATCTCTTGGCCTGTGGGCGATAAATAGCACTGTTCATGGCAATATGCGAAAATAACAAACCCGCAAAAGCGAAACCGGCCCAAACTAAAGTTTTAGCCGGTTTTTGCAAGCCTGTACATACCCACCAGGCGATGAGCAGACTAATTGCCATAATCACTAGTGGCAGCAAAGATATGGCCCAAAGACCATCTCCCCAGAGAGTCTTTTTTAGAATGGCATCAATCGTTTTGAGGGATTCTGCGTTGTTTCCAGACTGCTTGGCTGCATAAAATAATTTGTCTATGCTGTGCCAATAGTTAATGGTCTCTTTCTCCATTGTTGATTCCATTTGAGAACGAAGTTTTTCCAGAGTCACTGGGATAACCTCTTCTTTAATCACCATTGCTTCTACGGTACTATTATGTGTCAAGACCTCAATTACAGTCGCATTCACAGGCGGCGCAGTTGTAGTAACGCGCAACTTTCCAGCGCTATCTTTCCAACGATACACAGATGGTTGAGGAGGTCCAACCAACTCTTGACTTTGCGCTTGTAGCAGTAAAGTTAATACCAGAGTTATCATTTGAATCGCCCATCCAATATTTCACACCAGAAATGAATAATCATGATATGGATTTCCTGAATCCTTGCTGTTACATTGCTCGGTACAATCAGGTAGTCGTCCATCAAGCTTTTAAGTTGTCCACCGTCTCTGCCTAATAGACCTAGTGTCTGAACCCCTGATGATTGTGCGGTTCTAACGGCTTGTACAATGTTTTCACTGTTGCCGCTGGTACTGATGCCAATAAGAATATCTCCCGCACGTCCCAGTGCCTCTACTTGGCGCGAAAAAATCCTATCAAAGCCATAATCATTGCCAATCGCTGTCAATGCGGATGTGTCGGTAGTCAGAGCGATGCCTGCCAAAGCGCGGCGCTCACATACATAGCGCCCGCACAGCTCGGCGGCAAAATGTTGAGCATCAGCGGCACTGCCGCCGTTGCCGCAAACCATGATCTTTGCCCCGCTTGCCAGACACTCGGCGATATAATTTCCCTGAGAAATAATACGGCTCATTTCTTTGTGGAAAAAATTCTGTAATAACTCGACTGACTCTTGAATATGTTTAAGCAGTGTTTCTTGCATGCAGTCATCTCCTCTTTAAAACATGCACGTTAAGTAGTATTGTACGGTAAAATAAAATTGATACCAATTTGCGTTCAAATGAACGCTTGGCATCAGGCAGCGAGAACCGATGCCTGCAAGTTTTTGAAAAAGCCCGGGACGCTTGTTGCGCCTCTGGCAATGCAAACGGGGTTTGTGATACCGTATCCGCATCTGGGTTTTCTGGTTTTTCAAAAATTTTGATGCACTAGTGTTTCGATGCCTATTGAAAAATATACTGGAGATATCAGATGCACTTGCTTGATTGGATGGCTGGCCAGCATATAAAAGTGGTTGTTTTCGCCCTCGCAACCGGTCTTATTCTTCCATACGCACTTATTGCGGCTCAGAGGCCGGGAAGAGGTATAAAACCATGGTGGACAACGTCAAGGTTTCTTTCCTGGGTGGGGATTTCGGGCGCTGTTTTTGCATTAATTACTGGTGAACTCCTTGCTAAAAAGCAGGGGCTGCTGGGTAGCGATTGGGTACTTCGAGGTAGTTGGTCTGATTTGAAAATACATCAGTATTTTGGCGGGGGCGCTGTTTTTTTTGGAATCCTCTGTCTTCGCGCTGCTTACCAGCCCAGAAAAGAACATCAGGGGTTAGGGATGTACGCGCTCGTTATGGGACTGTTTTGGGCAGTGTCCGCAGGGACCGCCGGACACTATGGGTTCAAAATGGCCCGAATAAATAATGCGGGAAGGCAAACAAAAACCCAGGCCAATCTTGAAAACGAACAATCCGCCATTCAAGCAACAGACGATTCACCTGTTCCCACTAACAATGTTCGAATTTTCAGAATTTTGGACTATGCTTCTCTCGTGCCAATACATTCGGCGCCAGTTAGGAGCGCCGCCCATAACAACCGATGGATCAGGGTATGGGTTAGTTCAAATGCCGCTGAAGCTTATACCAGCGGCAATCCGCTTCCGTATGGAACGCTGGTTGTGATGAACAGCGTTGAAGACCGCTGGGGGCTTCCGAGTTATGATATTGGTCCTTTGTATTCGCTGGAAGTGCTACCAAATGGTAAATCAAGAATTGGTATGTATTGGTCCTATGTGCCTGAATCAAAGCGCAATGAATTCAATGGTGCCAAGAGCGTTTCCTGGGTAGAACCAAACCCAAATCTGGCTGGCTGCGCGGAATGCCATGCTGATGGAATGGCGCCGTTTAAAAGCAGAAGCCGAGCACTTCAAAGAAAGCCCAAAACTGAATCAGATGGCGAAGATCAGCAGACATAATTGCTTGTTCTTTCCATGATGAAAACGCCCACACAGCATATTGTGGATGCAAGCTTTAAGAAAGCTATGGACGCATTATGTGTTCAATACCAATCGGATAAAGCTCTTGCTGCTGATCCAATATCAATTCCAATGACTTACGCAAGCGCCATTGACAGGGAATTGGCATCCTGGATAGCGGCTCACTTGGCATATGGCCGAGTGGGTCCAATGCTCAACGCTATACGCCGACTACTGAACCCCTTGGGTTCACAGCCTGCTCAATGGCTGCGTGATTGCTCTGAAATGCGTATCAAAAAAGAACTCGAACCAATATTGCGAGGTTGGGTTTGGCGTTTTCACAACCTGGAAGACATGATGTCCTGGCTTTTCGCCTGGAAACGAATGGACAAATCCACCAACTATTCAGGAATAGAGTCTCTGCTTTTACCTCAAGACGGCTCCAAAGCAGATCAACGTCTGTCTATTCTTATAAACCATATGCGTCAAACCCTTCCGCAGTCCAGTGGTATCAGGTTCAATCTGCCGGATCCGTTAAAAGGGGCGGCATGTAAGCGATGGAGGATGTTTTTGCGGTGGATGGTCAGAAAAAACTGGCCTGACTTTGGTATCTGGGAAAAATATCCATTGTCCGAACTTGTCATTCCTCTTGATACCCATGTTCACCGCATTTCAAGACAGATTGGCTTGTGCTGCAGACGTACCCAGGATGCTAGGGCAGCGCGGGAAATAACAGAAGCGCTCCGTGCATTGGATCCCATAGATCCACTGAAATATGACTTTGCCATAGCCCACCTGGGGATACTTGGTGACTGCGCTGGAAAGCGAAAACAAAATTGTAAGTGTTGTCCGTTAGATTCAGTATGCTATATAAATGTACTTTATAGTCGTTTTACTTGTGGAGCATAACAATGCTCCACAAGTAAAATGCGCGGATGTACTAGACTGCGCCGTATAGCGGTTTAACTTATTGTAGTCAAACTGCTATGCCGGGATTCGCCGGCGAATCACGGCCGCTCATAGTCCATAGGCGAGCTTGGCTCGCCGTAAATGGACTATGAAAGCGCAAATTGCTAGAAAGTTCATCCGCTATAAAATGGCACATTTTACATGGAATCGCTATATCTGATAACCTCACTCCTCACATCTTCCCATTCGCGTTCGTCAATGCCTGCCAAAGTGTCCAAATCTTCCGGCTTGGCGTTTATGTCGTCTATCCAGGTTCTGAGGCGCGGCCCACCGTTTATCAAATCTATGGCAAGTCTGTCGTATTCGTATTCATATGGGAATTCCCGCCACAGGTTATAATCTGGGTGTAAACTGCGTATCGCTTTGAAGACAAGCGCCTGGAGACGCCAGGGTTTGAAGGTTTCTGGGTCATGGTACGGCACTTCTGTGTGTATTTGGATGCCTTCGCACAATTTGCCCATGTGCTTGTTAAATGTCGGTTCAAACCAGCATGGCCGCAGTTTGCAGCCTTTCATCCAGGATGGGGCCATTTTTTCCATACATTTCAGTATTTCAATGGCGTTTATGTCAGGTGCGCCGAATAATTTCAATGGGCGGGTGGTGCCCCTGCCTTCGCTCAGCGTAGTACCCTCAATCATTACTGTTCCGGGGTATGCGCGGGCCATCCACAGGTTTGGTGCATTGGGACTTGGGTTGATCCATGCGCGTTCCATAAGGGGCCAGCCAAAACCTGGCGCAGTGTGCGGCTCCCATCCTTCCATACCTACTACGCGAAAATTAATATCCAACTCAAGTGTTTTGACAAACCAATGGGCTAGTTCGCCGATGGTCAGACCGTGTCGCATTGGCAACCTGCCAGAACCAACAAAAGACTCCCATTCTGGTTCAAGCAGAAATCCTTCTGACTGCCGCCCGATGGGGTTAGGTCTGTCTAGTATCCAGACTTCTTTTTTGTGTATCGCGGCCATCTCCAATACGTACCGTAGCGTTGTGATGAAAGTGTATATTCGGCAGCCAATGTCCTGAAGGTCCACCATCATAATGTCAAAAGCGTCCATCATGCCAGCCGTTGGCTTACGTACCTGACCGTAAAGACTAAAAACAGGGATTCTGTGAACCGGATCCAAAAAGTCCTGT
>JAIRRD010000276.1 GCA_031256155.1 Holophagales bacterium | reverse complement strand
CTTCAATGCTACCAGTACGTCAATAACTGCATGGGCGATTTCATAACTGCGGTAAAAGGCAGTCCTCTCGCCAGCAACACGGTTATAGGCATTACCGGCGACCACGCTTCAGTTCAAATCAAAGCAAAATATCCTGATGGTATATTTCTGAACAAAGCCTCCCCATTTTACCTTTACGTCCCCATACCAATACTGGAACGCACAAAGCACCTCTATGATCCAGAGAGAATTGGCTCCCACAAGGACGTGATGCCAACTCTGTACAGTCTTAGCCTTTCAAACGCTCCCTACTACTCTGTTGGCGGACGCAATATGCTGGCAGAACAGGATAACCCGGCCAAGGCATTCGCCTATAACATCCGATTGTTCATGGATGCCAATGGTGCCTGTGCCATCGGCGAAGATTTTTCCAACACCTGGCATACCTGGAAAGACAAGCGGTCATTAAAATCTGATTCTGAAGCCATGCCAGAATCAGTAGCTGAAAAAATACGAGACTATGAAAGACTTTACCGCTGGCAGATAAATGCGAGGATCGCGGGTCTAAAATAAACACAATTCCATCTAAAATGTGCCTTCCTCATGGAATTGCTATAATCGTTAATCTTCTGAGGTCACAATGCCCACCGCGCTTCTTTCTGTATTCGACAAAAATGGCCTGCTCCCCCTTGCCAGTGGTCTTCGGGATATGGGATGGAAATTGCTGGCAACGGGGGGAACACTTAGGGTTCTGCTGGAAGCAGGCTTAAAGGTACAGGAAGTGGCCGACTACACAGGCGCACCAGAATGCTTTGATGGGCGCGTCAAGACACTGCATCCTAAGATTCACGGTGGACTGCTGTTCAGGCGGGAAATCTCCGCCCACGTTGATGACGCGAAGCGATTAAATATAGAACCCATTGACCTTGTGGTGGTAAACCTATATCCGTTTGAGGATACCATTCTCAAAGATAATGTCGGTTTTGAAGACTGCATTGAACAGATTGATATAGGCGGCCCTTCAATGCTCAGAAGCGCCGCTAAAAACCATGCTTCTGTGACAGTGCTGATTGATCCGTCCCAGTATGATTCATTCCTTGAAAAGTCGAGAAATGGCACTTGGTCGGAAGCCGACAGACGGGTTTGTGCGCTGGAAGTTTTTCACCGTACATCCGCTTATGACGCCGCTATTTCTAACTGGATGCGAGAACAAGTGCCTAAGAGCGCAGCAAACGAGCTACCAAAACAAGTTTCGCTGAATTTGGTGTCCAAGCAGAGTCTCAGATACGGCGAGAATCCGCATCAGCCAGCCGGTTTTTATGTTCAGCCAGCTGGACGTACGGAAGGGATTGCCGCTTGTACACAATTGCAAGGTAAAGAACTGAGTTTCAACAACTTGTTGGATTCTGATGGGGCCGCCCGCGTGGTCTGGCAATTCAGCGAAGCTGCTTGTGTAATAGTTAAACACAACAATCCCTGCGGTATTGGTCTTGCAGACGATCCTAAAGACGCTTTTTTAAAGGCGCAGGCCAGCGACCCTGTCAGTGCCTATGGCGGAATTGCGGCGTTTAACCGACCTATAGACGAACAAACAGCGAGCGCAATGGCACCGACTTTTTGGGAAGTCATTTTGGCACCAGGTTTTACTAAAGAAGCCATTGAAGTATTCAAAGCCAAAAAACAACTGCGGTTGCTGGAAACGCCGCGTCAATGGCTTCTAAGTGCAAATGGATTGGATTTACGCAGTATTGGAGGCGGCTTTCTGTTGCAAAGTCCAGATGAATTGTTTGTCCCCGTGTCCCAATGGGAAGTCAAGGTTACAGGTAATACGCCAAGACCGCCGTACAGGGATCTCCTCCTGGCTCAAATAGCTGCCAAAGCTGTAAAATCCAACAGTATCGCTCTGGCCAAAGACGGTGGGACAGTGGGAATCGGAGCCGGTCAAATGAGCCGTGTGGACAGCGTTGAAATTGCGTGCAAAAAGGCCGGTGACAGAGCCAGAGGGGCTGTTTTAGGTTCGGACGCTTTTTTCCCTTTTGCGGACGGCCTTGAATTAGCGGCAAAAAATGGCGTTACTGCTTTCATAGAACCAGGCGGCTCCGTACGTGACGCCGAAGTTGTAGAAGCTGCCCAAAGGCTGAGCGTATGGCTTTTCTTTACTGGTATGCGCCATTTCAGACATTGATATGAATTCCAAAAAAACTTGACATTTGATCGTGATTAGTAGTATAATAAGTTTTTCAATCCTCAGAGGAACGTTATGCCTCTCCCATGCTCAGATTAGGGATTCCTCATGGTTTCTACACTGTTGCTCATATTTTCTCTTTTGTCTGTGTCATTAACATAATTTTACCTTTGTGGCTGCAAATCCCTTGTGTGGGCACACTTTTTGCCAGAAATTGATATTTTGTTGACGTCGTTTTTTTGTTGTATAAGTGTCAATATAACAATATTTATACTCGTTAAGGTTATGTTTATGGGGTTCTGATGTTTAAAATGCGTATTCTTTTATCTAGGTTTTGTTTGCTTGTTTTACTGTTATAGCGGTTTAACTTATTGTAATTAAACCGCTATGCTGGGATTCGCTTGCGAATCACAGCCGCTCATAGTCCATAGGCGAGCTTGGCTCGCCGTAAATGGACTATGAAAGCGAAAATTGCTATAACGGCAAGCTATGCTATCGGTATTTTACGACTGCAAGCACAATCTAAGGAAATAGCTAAAGATTTAAGACTTATCAATCTTAGAAAAAAAGCTGCCGTTTATAGTTTTACTATGGAATCTAAGGAAAAGGCCAAACAGTTTTCCAGTTCTGTTATGAATGCCCTTAAGAGTCATCTTGGTTTTCTATATTCTGCACTGGATTATTATGCAGAATTGAGCTTAGATCAATATGAACAACTCTGCGGCATACTTGGTTTATTTCCTGGTTTTAAAGAAGATATTTTGATAATATATTACGACAACAAAGGGGTACAACTCTCTTATAATGAAACCAAGCCGGATATAATACGTGAACTGAGCAAATTGGGATGGAAGCCCTTGGAAGAACGTCTGGAAGGTTTTTTAAAGCTTCACTCCAGCAACGAGGATGCGTTATTATTGTGGTATGTTATGAATCTTCGAAAATTTGAATCAGGCAGTATCGACATTCCCGCTTTCGCTAAGGTAATTGAGATGCTCAACAGTTCTGGATATTTAAGCTGGCTGTATAGTGCAGTTGGCATTATTACCACCCTTAATCCATTAGGGGCAGATAGATCATCGCTTCTTAAAAATGATGTTCGTTTCCAAAAAGAATCACATAAATTTATAGAATCAGTTGAGGCTGAGATAATACGCAATCCCTTTAAATCTGGACTCTATTATCAATGGAGGGAATTTGCCATGATGGCACAAAATCTGGATACAAAGCAATTGCTGTCCAAACTGAGATTCCCCCCAAGCAATAGGATGGTGGAAAGTGATTTTTCTATCCTGCATTTCCCCTTTTTCTTAACAACCAACTGGCCGAGGGGTTGAAGTTTTTAGATGAAATAGAACAGTGGATCCAGGAACAAGAGATTGCTTATGGAATCAATTTTAGCGATGCGCGTTCTGGTGTTGCTATTACAAGAATCTCATATCTTATTGTAAGTAAAAAATATACGGAAGTGGAAGTTTATTTGCGAAATCTACCATTAAAATTCGCTTCTGAATGGCCAACGTATTCTGATAAAATAAAAAATAGCGTTTTTCGTAGGTTATAAAATGCACATAATATTAATATAGAGCAATTGCCAAATTTAAAACAAATTGAAGACCTGTTTGTTCAACCGGCACCTGTGAGGGAGCCGAAACATTCTCATACTCTACTTTTGACACATAATTTTTCTGTCGATTTTTTCAAACTACTTACCGCACAATTATCTCAACTGAAACTCAATATTACTGCGACACAAAACCTAAACCTTCCTAAAGATGCTTGAACATTGCAGAATGCGAATGGTTTTTCCGCTTCTGGCTATGTAGTCCCGGAAAGTAAGAATGATAATCTAAATTCAATCTTTGAAGGTGCTAGGGAACTATGGCAACTAATTGAACAACAGGATCGGTTTCACCTCAGTACTTTGGATGAATTTATATTTGAAAACCCAAATAACCATATTGCAAGGACTTTGTATTGCCTTGAAGCAGCAAAATACCTTCCTGATGAGGTTCTTGAAAATAAGATTTTTGAAAATACTAAAATTACACGTATTGCGCCATCATATGAAGCCTATTCAAAAATGATAAATAAAGAAAAATGGTTCCGTCTAATCTCTGGCACTATAATAGAGGGCCTGATAAATCTCCGTAACAGCTCTATAGGGTATTCAAATAATCCCTGGCAGAGACTAAGTGACTGGGAAGATTTGGACGTATCTTCAAATTTCATAGACTGGCATACATTTTTCAAAGAAACTGAATTTTGGTACGATGCAATGTATTATGTGCAAAAAAATGTTATGCCAGAAGTTGTATTTATAAAACTCATAAGGCAAACAGATATAGCTCGCGATTGGGAGACTGTTCGTAATGCATGTCTGAGCCGATTCCAGGAGAAAAAAAGTTGCACCAATGAGTGGATACTCGGCGTTTGGATAAAAGCTGAAATGATGTTAAATATCCAGTAAACCAATATTTTCGAGCAATTAAAATGATTTGTAGAGAGTGTTTCAAAAAGTGATTATAGATGATTCTTTGCACAAGCATTTGCGCCATTCTTGAAGTGGCTATAATCCCAAAATGCAACACTCTTGATTTGTAAACGGGGGTTTGGTATTATGGGATTAATTATGAATGCTATAGTCAATGCCCTTGACAACAGTACAGATAGGCAAGCACCGCCTACGCCTCCCATTTCGCTCTCCGCTGATGGCGGCTCGCTCTATTACGGCGCAGTCTATTTGTGGAGCATTTTTATGCTCCACAAGTAAAATGACTATATCCATGCTTCTTGTTCCACAGCTTGTCTGTCTTGCTCAAACTTCTGCCCCGCTCATCTCTTTTGAGAAAATGCACCATGACTTTAATAAAGTCTCCGAAGGCACAAAAGTATCTTATGAGTTCAAGGTGACAAACAGATGACCCCACGCAACGAGTGCTTGAAATACCAATCGTTGCCGTCCTAAAACGACTCTCTCCATTATAAAAATCGCGGAACAGATTTTGATATGGAACCGCTACAATTTACACTATGAAAACATCAGAGCTTCGTCAACGCTTCTTGGACTACTTTGAAAAACATCAACATCGCGTTGTAGCTTCCGCACCTGTAATCGGACCAGCGGATGACCCCACTGTAATGTGGACTAACGCAGGGATGGTGCAATTCAAGGATGTCTTTCTCGGCAAAGAAAAAAGAGATTACCTAAGAGCCGTCAGCAGTCAGAAATGTCTGCGTGCTGGCGGTAAGCACAACGATCTGGATCAAGTCGGCTTTACTGCGCGTCATCACACATTTTTTGAAATGCTGGGCAACTTCAGTTTTGGCGATTACTTCAAGACCGATGCTATCCGCTACGCATGGGAATTTATCACAGGCCCTCTGGACAGGGGATGTCTTGCTCTGGATCCAAACAGCATTTGGGTGACAGTATTTGGCGGCGAAGAAGGTTTGCCAGCCGATGCAGAGGCGGAAGAATTGTGGAAAAACGCAGGTGTCAGTCCCGACCGCATAAGGCGCTTTGGCAAAAGTGATAATTTCTGGCAAATGGGCGACACAGGGCCATGTGGACCCTGTTCAGAGATACACTATGATCGCGGCCCACGATATGTGGGCGACTCAATCCCCAATGGTGAAGGTGACCGTGTAATTGAAATCTGGAATCTGGTCTTCATGCAGTTTGACCGCGGCGCTGATGGCAAACTCACATCTCTTCCCAAACCAAGCGTTGATACCGGTATGGGTTTGGAAAGAACAGCGTCCATACTTCAAAATGTTGATTCCAATTACGAAATTGACATCTTTCAGCCAATTTTTAACGCTATCTGGAAAATCGCCAGGGTAAAAGAGTGCGACAGGCATGAACACACTAACCGCACAGCTAGCCAAGTAATAGCTGACCATATAAGAGCCGCCGCTTTCATGTGTACCGATGGTGTAGTTCCCAGCAACGAAGGGCGCGGCTACGTAATGCGTAAAATTATACGCCGCGCTCTGCGCTTTGGACACAAGCTGGGTATAGCCAGTCCCTTTTTTGCTGGTCTGGTTCCAGCTGTAATTGAAGCCATGGCCAGCCACTACCCTGAACTTGTCAGGGAGCAGGCCAGAATCCATCAAACACTAGCAAGGGAAGAACAACAGTTCAGCCAGACCCTGTTGGCGGGCATAAAGCACCTGGAAAACTGCAATGTGGCCTGTGGAACGCTGTCCGGTTCAGACATTTTTAAGCTCTATGACACTTTTGGATTCCCAGTTGATCTTGTGGAGGATTGGTGCAAGGAAAAGGGCATTGCGCCTGACCATGACGGGTTTCAAAAAGAATTAAATGAACAGCGCTCAAGAGCGCGTGCGGCAATGAAAACACATGATTTACGCCTTCAAGGGGATCTCGCGGCACTGGCAGAACTGCCTGCCACGCATTTCATAGGGTACGATCAATTAGAGAGCCATTGCCGCATAATTGCGCTGTTCGATTCAAACTATTCAAAAGTCAAATCTCTTTCGGGGGACGGATTTGCCTTGCTTGATGCTACACCCTTCTATGCCCAGTCCGGTGGTCAGGTCGGCGATAAAGGGCATATGACGTTTGAAAATGGAAGCGCCGACGTCTTGGACTGCATGGCCCCAGCCTCAAAACGGCATCTGCACCGCATTCGTGTTCAAGGTATGCTCAGCGAGGGCGTGAATGTCCATACCGCTGTGGACCATGAACACAGAAAGCGTGTCCAAGCGCATCATACGGCCACTCACCTCTTACATGCCGCTCTGCGCGAGATACTTGGATCTCACATAAAACAGGCTGGCAGCCTTGTTGATGCCGAGCGTCTGCGTTTTGACTTTACCCACTTCGCTCCACTTGACTCGGAACGCATGACAGAAATAGAACGCATAGCTACGTTGCAGGCCCTTGCTGCCAAACACATCACTATTGATGAGATGGGAATTGATGAGGCTCTGGCTTCCGGCGCAACGGCCCTCTTTGGAGAAAAGTACGGTGAAATCGTGCGAGTGGTTAAAATAGGCGATTTTTCTACGGAACTCTGCGGTCGCACACATGCCGCCAACACGGGCGAAGTGGGTCTTATAAAAATTATCA
>JAIRRD010000061.1 GCA_031256155.1 Holophagales bacterium | reverse complement strand
TCCATTTTGATTTATGTCAAAGATTCCGATGGACTTCCGGTGGTTAGTCACAAAATGACATTGAGGTCCGCCGATCGTGCGCTACAGAGAATTTTATATACGGACAACCGCGGAGAGGCTTCTGTGGCCGGACTGTTGCCTGGCCTGTATTATCTGGAAGGCAAAGCCGTTCACCTCAAGGTTGACGAACTCGCTATTGTGAGACTGCATTTGCGCTCCGCCCAAGCCACTGTTGTTATCGAAGCCAGCCCCATTCTTACAGAAACTAGGTCAGTGAGCGTACAGACATCATTCGTGTCCCAGGACCTGGAGAGACTGCCGCTACCAACGCATCGCTATGTTGAATACTCATATCTTGTACCCGGTATTTCACCAAGCGGTAAACCGGAACCTGTTGTGCTGGGTTCAATGCTTGACTCCAATGCTTTTGTCATTGACGGTATGCCAACCAATCTCAGCAGTACAGGCCGTTTTGGCTTGAACATCTCAAGTGAAATAATTGAGAGCCAGACTTTGACAACAGGCGGCCACAAGGCAGAAATAGCTTTTGCCGCCGGTGGTGTTTTCAATATGGTGACAAAGAGCGGAACAAATGAATTCAAAGGCAGTCTGGCTGGTTATTCAATATGGCGCGGTCTGAACACGCGGCCCTTTAAAGACTTGATCAATACACCTGAAGAGAGGGCCACGGATGCCAGAGAGTGGGCAGTCACACTTGGCGGACCAATTGTAAAAGACAAACTCTTCTTTTTCGGTGGCTTAAACAGGCAGTTGTCCAGCCTCGACTACGAAAACATAAGACCTGTCGGCGGTAAGCCCAGAACACGCAGTCAGGACGAAGATCGATATTACCGCTTCCTTAAATTGACCTGGTTTGCTTCAGATGACCATCGCCTGGAATGTGAGTACTTTGGCGATCCGGTGACACAGACAGCTTTTAACACGGCCGGGGATTCCAGTCTCAAGGATGAACAGATGTCGAACCGCGACCGCGGCGGTGACAGCTATCTGTTGCATCATGTTGGCGTATTGACACAGTCTTTGACCTGGGAAAACACGCTGGGTATTCATAACACCTCTTTCTACACCTACCCCACCACTCCCGATGCCGGCCCTTACAGATCAGAATTGGACGCACCGGGGAACGAATCCTTTGGAAGGTACGCCGATGAGAGGCTGGAGCGCATAGGGAATTTCAGCTTTCGCAGTGAATTGACACTGATTACCGGCCAGCATCGCATAAAAGCCGGATTTCAAGGTTTGCAAAGTGATTACACCCTGGCATTTGCCCGCCCCAGTGGCGGCATAAGCTATTTGGACAGGGCGGATGGCGGGAACGGGCCGGACACTGCGACACTGGCGTTGATACGATCTGGATTGACGCAGTACAACAACGGGTCAGACTACGGATACAACGCGCTATACAGTTTGCTTACGGTAACTCCTGTTTCCGGTCAGTTGGCTGGAGGGCGTGAAAGTTATCTCTACCAACGCACGCTCGCATCTATGGAAGCGTACGGCAATCCGCTGAAATCGCGCATCATGGGCATGTTTGTTCAGGATGATTTACAGCTTGGCCCTGATTGGATTTTAAGTGTGGGCATTCGCTGCGACCAAGCCAAACTGAATGCAGAAGATGGTCAAACCGTTTTCAGCCAAAACTTACTTAGCCCCAGAATAGGTATTTCCTGGGATCCGGTAGCAAAAGGTGAATTCAGGCTGTTTGCCTACGCAGGTCGTATTTACAGTCCGCCGACACCGGGGACAATCACCGCCGCAGGTTCTGTCACAGGTGGGCCTGCAGCTGAGCGCCAGGTATGGATTCCGGACTTTCAATACCCTTCAGATGCCTCGAAAGGCGAATGGAAGACCTGGCAGAGCACAGGTGTACAAGGTGTGAATAATGTTGCTATGGATGATTTGAGTGCGCCGGAAACCAACCTGTATCAACTTGGTGCCGAGCGGATGCAGAATATTCCTTACTTGGGCGTTTGGATTTTTGAAGCCGTAGCCACTGTAAAACATGTCAGTAATTTGATTGATACTTATGAATCAATTTTTGGCTATCTCCCTGAACTGGACACGCTGGCTGCCTCCAGCGCAGCCAAAAAAGTCATTGCAAACCTGCCTGGATTAAAGAGGAATTTCTTAGGCTTTGACTTTACAGTTCACCGTAGATTTGAAAACGGACACAGGCTGCAGTTCAGCTACAGTTATGGTGACCTCACAGGCAATTCTGAAGTTGGCAATGTTCAGAGTGCCACAGGCAGAAACACAGCTTTTGCCCAGATACCAAGCCTGCGAGAAAACTACAGACTTCCCCAATACAATGGTCAACTGAATGAAAGCCTGCGCCACTCTTTCAAAGCCTTTGGCAGTGCCAGTCTGCCGTATTCATTTGAAGTATCGGGTGTCTTTTCGCTTCGCTCCGGTATGCGCTACAGCTCACTGATTAGAACCGGCGGCTATAACATCCTCACCCAAGATGCTGTGCGCGGTGACCAAGCCCTGCCAAGCGTTGCCAGTCTTGACCTTGCGCTTGCCTATCGCCGAAAAATAAATGAAGTCAATGTCAGCCTAGCCGCAGAAGTGTTCAACCTCACCAACAGTCAGCCAATGACAGTTGTGAATAACGCAGATGCAACATTCGCCCCCGGTAACCACCAACAGCCACGTGCTTTTCAGTTTTCTTGCAGGGTAGCATTTTAAAGCAATTCCATCTCGCAATTGCGAAACGCAATTTTGATATGGAATCGTTATAAACTACTTTTCCTCAATTTCATTAAGCTCTTCCTGTAGCTTACCCATGCGGGTTTTTAGGCGCTCTATTTCACCTTCAATGCGCTTTTTCTGCTCCTCAGGGCTTCCGCTCCGTCTTGTCAAAAATACGGAATCAGGTGTTACCAAAAAAATCCTATCAGTTTCCAGTTCGGGAAGAATACCAGGAAGTACAGGAAGAAGCGGTATTTTCATGCCTTTCAAGGGTTTTCCCATTTTTTTTGCATCTGTTTGAAACTTTTGCAATTCTTCCTTTGAAAATTTAGCTGCGTTTTCGATCCGTTTTTCTACGGATGCGAGGTATTTTTCATTAAGTTCCAGCATCTCTTTACGAAATTCCTCTGAGTCAAACCGCTTTCGGAATTCTTCAAGTCTTTTTCGGGATTCTTCATTTTCAAGTTTGTCAAAGGCTGCAAAGTTGAATGTCATTCCATCAAAACCCGGCCCCACAAGTACCATGGGGCCTCTGTTTGAATAGACAATCACCTTGGAGTCTTTGCCGGTCTTGCCGTCCTCGGTAATTTCAAAACTTATCTTGTCACCATCCTTAGTGCTGAATCTGGATTTGCGGACTTCTACACTCTTGATTTCCTGAACCTGGTCTTTTATCCAGGCTTCGGCTTCGGCATCCAAAGGTTTTTCCTGGCCGTTCACGCGATAGGTCCTTTTTACATCATTACCTTCCCGGCGTAGCGCGTAACGGCGTGTGGAGTCATTTTCCTTTGCCGTAATTTCAAGCGCGGCTCCATCGCCAAGGTCTGCACCGTCTTTAAAATTTGTATCCAGCTTTACGTCACCCCGCATCTGAACATTCACAGAATAATTTCCATCTTTGATAATAATTCTCTGTCTCTCCAGCTTCTGCTGGGTGTTACCGCTAAGGCTCCAGAGAGCGCTTGCTCCCACGATGGAAAGTAAGACTGCCGCAAAAAGTCCGGCACGGATGCTGGAAGTTGCTGGTTCTGAAACACTGAGAAGTCGTTGAATGCGTTTCATCAGAGAAGCTCCATTGGCCGCTGGGGCCAGTTGTGGCAAGGCAGGGGCTGCCCGCAGGGTTTCTAAATCGGCCAGAGCGCTGGCATATGAGATTGGACTGCCGCAGTATTTTACAGCCGCATCATCACAGCAATGCTCACGCAATTCGCGTATTTTGCCCGACAGCCGCCACACTGCCGGATGGTAAAAAAACAACACTTCCACAATGGATTGCATAAGGTTTACAACAAAATCGTGACGCCTTATATGCGCCAATTCATGTGCGATAATGGCCTCCAGTGCCTCAGGCGTGAGACGCAAAAGAGCTGAGACAGGAAGAATTACAACCGGTGCTATCCAGCCTGCGACTAAAGGCACACACGCTTTTAAGGACACCAACAGACGAACCTTTCGTGCAATACCGAACTTTCTTACAAGGCTGGCCATTCGCCATTGCCATTCTGACGGTACCGGAACGGCTCCACGTTTAATGCCGTAAAAAAGCCAATGCCATCCGCCGAGCAGTCGTATTGAAAGCACTGTGACTCCAAGCATCCAACCCACAGACAAGCATGGAATAACAAGCGGCAGCCAGGCGTAGTCGGGGGCCGCAGACTCAATTAACACGGCAGGTATTTGCGTTGTGTTTGGAATCGTTTGGTTTGTCAGGTATATGTAAGTACCAAGGACAAACAAAATCATAATGCCAAGAGCGCCGCAAGTAGCCGCGTAACTGGCCTGGGGACTTTTATTGCGTAAAATCCGCAGCAAAACAGCCGCAGCACCCCACACCAAGGCCCCTTGCCAGAGGGAGTGTACTATAGTCCAACCCAGTATATGAAAAATCGGAGACTGCCAAAGTGTGGTCACAGCTTATCCTCCGTAGCGCGATCAATCAATTCGCGTATTTGTTCCAACTCTTGCCGAGACGCAGGCCGTGCGCTCAGTGCCTGTACAACGAGTTTCATGGCCGACCCGCCAAAAGCGCGGGACATAAGATCATCCACCAGAGAACGCTGTGTTTGATCTTCAGTCTGGGCTGGCGCATAGACATGACTGCGCTCTGATTTATCGCGCACAACCAGTCCCTTTTCCGTCATCACCTGCAATGTTTTTAGAGCAGAAGTGTAAACAAGGTCTTTTTCACGGCTCAAAATCTC
>JAIRRD010000054.1 GCA_031256155.1 Holophagales bacterium | reverse complement strand
CAGTTCCCCGTGGGTGATAGCCCTGGCGCAGATTATCGTTGTCGCACTGCTGAGCTGTGTCCTGACCGCGATTCTTCCGCCCAACGCAAGCGCAGGGCAGAGCATGGCCGGTTTTGATATGCTGAGCGGCGCACTCAAGCGTCAGGACGTTTGGCTTGGCCTCCTGTATCTGGCTATACCAGCAACCGCTCTGGGCTTTTACATGCAATCAACACTTCAATCAAAGCTGACAGCCACTGAAACAGCGATCATCTTTAGCACAGAACCCGTATTTGCCGCACTCATAGCCATCAGCGGCATAATTCCCGGCGTGCGTGAACGCCTTACCGCCGCGCAATTTACAGGCGGCGGCATCATAGTCGCCGCCATGCTACTGGCAGAACTGGGACCAAGACTGTTCAGCAGGACATCTAAGTGATAAGAGAGGGTTACCGATGCTAGCTTATATGCTGATCCTACCTGCGGTCTTAGTAGCCCAGGCGTAAGATGCTCCCACCTTGGAGCAGGTACTTGCAAAGCACTTTGAGGCAATTGGAGGGCTGAACAAGCAGGCCTTTCCGGCACCAGCATCATGAGCAGGACACTGGATTTTTGCTGCAAAACAGCCGCTATATGGCAATATAGGAGGTGTTCATGTGCGCGTCACTCGGTGTTTTTTTGATCTCGGCATTCTGCTTTGCCCAAACTCCCGAACCTGTGATTTTTTTTGAAAAAAACCATCACGACTTTGGCAGGGTGCTTCAGGATGCAAAAGTGTCTTATAGGTTCAAGCAAGGTAACGAATAGTGGCAATGCGCCCCTCTAAATAAAAGATATCCTCCCTTCTTGCGGTTGCACTTATTCTGTTCTTGGTTTGCGGTTGCTGGAGCCTAGCCAAAATACTTTTATCTTTGGATGCCGTGTGACAAATATGTTTTATGCAGGTATAATTGCATTTAAATCACTGTCTGCCTCATTATGTCGCCAGACTTCATTCCGCAAGAGGAGTATTTTATGTCTAATCGAGTCACATTCACATGTCTGATTGCCCTGACAGGATTGTCAGGATCAATGATGTCAGCCCAGGGCAAGCCTGCCGCCGCCAATGCTGTCAAGACGGAACTGCCATCCGGGGAATCTATCCTGGATAAATTCATTGAAGTCACCGGCGGCAAAGAGTCCTACAAAAAGATGAAAAATGTCATCTTTAAAGGTTCTGTATCCTTTCCCGCTATGAGTGTTTCCGGCGATTTCACCATGTACAGGGCAGAGCCTAATTTAATGCTCACGGAAATAAATATTCCCAGTATTGGCAAAATGCTTGAGGGCTTTGACGGAGTAAGAGGCTGGAGATACAGCGCCGTTCAGGGGCCGGCAGTTAAGGCGGGAGCCGAGGGTGATGAGGCCAAAGGCGATTCCTATTTCAGAGACGAAGAATGGAGGGCCAAATACTCCAAAACAGAAACAGTCGCTCTTGAAACTGTGGAAGGTGAAGAGTGCTATAAGGTTGTCATAACACCCAAACTTGGCAGTCCAAAGACAAATTTCTATTCAAAAAAGACGGGGCTGATGATAAGGTCCGATGCCAAAATCGTGACAGAGATGGGAGAATTTGAGGCAAAAACTGTTCACAAAGACTATAAAAAAGTCGGCGACATAATTATGCCATTCCAACAGCTCAACATTGGGCCTATGGGTACTGTGACGATAACATTCAGCGAAATAAAGCTAAATGTTGACATTCCCAACTCAACCTTTGAGCCACCGGCGGAAGTTAAGGCGCTGTTAAATAAATAATTTAAGTCGCGATTCCAAATAAAACATTTTGACCCGGCCATTTTTTTGTTATAATTTATTTTGTCTCGTTATCTCACCAGGTTGCTTCAAGGGAATGCAACTTGCTATCAGGGCGCTATTTCAGGAGGCATCATGGAACGTCGCGCTTTTTTGCGAAACTCGGCAGGCGCATTAGGTGGTTTGGCCGCCTTGGAAGCCTTTTCCCCACTCTTCAACCTCAACGCTGCTCAGGCCGCCCGGCCCGATCTCGCTGTGGTTCATGGGGCTTCGATTGATAAAATAGTCAGGGCGGCTGTGGATGCCATTGGAGGCATCAAGCGTTTCATTTCCAAGGGGGACGTTGTTGTCATCAAGCCAAATATAGGCTGGGACAGAACGCCTGAACAAGCTGCCAACACAAACCCGGAAGTAGTATCCACGCTTGTCAAACTGTGTTTTGAAGCCAGCGCCAAAAAGGTCAAGGTGTTTGATCGCACATGTGATGACTCGCGCAGATGCTATGTCCAAAGCGGCATAGAAGCTGCGGCAAAGGCCGCCGGAGCTGAAGTCAGCCATATAGATGACAAAAAATTCAGGGAAGTAAGTATTCCCAACGGCACTGCCATCAAATCCTGGCCGATTTACACTGATATACTGGAGGCCGACAAACTGATTAATGCCCCCATAGCCAAGCACCACGGCCGCGGTAAGCTGACGATGGCGCTTAAAAACTGGATGGGCGTAATGGGCAATGATCGCGGCCGCATCCATCAAAATCTGGAGGCCGCGCTGGCTGATTTGGCACTAATCATAAAGCCGTGCCTGACAGTTCTTGACGCTGTCCGCATCCTCACGGCCCACGGTCCCAAGGGCGGTGATCTGAATGACGTTAAGCGTCTGGACACTGTTATCGCTGGTGTTGACCAGGTGGCCGTTGACGCGTACGGCGCGACACTCTTTGGCCTAAAAGGCGAAGACCTGGGCTATGTGAAAGAATCCGCAGACCGCGGCTTGGGCAAAATGGATTTGTCCAAACTGAATATCAAAAAAATTGAGGCCTAATTCCTGTTTGCGTGATAGTGAACAAGAATTTGCCTGAAAAAACTGAAAGCCAGCCGATGGGGAAAAAAAACACGCGAAAGTCTTGGTACTCTTCGCGCAGGTGGAGTTTGCCCAGAATAATCACGCAGACTTTATTTCTGCTTTTGTTTTTTTTCCTGTTTCTGCAAACCGAATCCAAAGGCACGGACAAGCTGGGCTATCCGGTTGAGCTGTTTTTGGAAATGGATCCGCTGGTGGCGCTTTCCACATTTCTGTCCGGCCGCTCATGGCCTGAACACATCGGCTTATGTCTGCTTGTTATTGCCATAACCGCTGTGCTTGGTCGCGTATTTTGCGGCTGGGTGTGTCCGCTTGGGACACTGCACAACATGATGGGCGCCATAAAAAAGTGGAAAGGCCCGCAGCGCGTCCGCAACTGGTTCCACGCCAAGTACCTGCTCCTGATTTTTCTGCTGTCGGGCAGCCTGGTTGGCATACAGCTCACAGGTGTCTTTGACCCGATATCACTGCTCATCCGTCATCTGACCATTGGCGTGTACCCTGCGTTCAATTATTCGGCCAATGGAACTATGGATTTTGTTTACAGGACTGATGTTGGTCTGCTCACCTCCGCTTCTGACTGGATATATGACGTATTGAAAAAGACAGTTCTGGCTTTCCAGCAGCCATACTTTGCACAGGGTGCGCTGCTCAGTCTGCTGTTTCTCGTTATCTTATTGCTAAACCTGAGTGAGCGCCGCTTTTGGTGCCGTTACTTATGCCCATTGGGTGCGCTCCTCGGTTTTTTAGGCAGGCTGGCACCTTTCAAGCGTAAAACTTCAAAAGACTGCAATTCCTGCGGCCTGTGCGACCAAAAATGCCAGGGCGGAATCAAAACCGAGGCATGGAAGGCTTCTGAATGCCTCTACTGCATGTCTTGCGGTGATGAATGTCCCAAAAAAGCCGTTGCCTTTGGTTTTTACGTTAAACCCGCTGAAGAGTCCGTTGAAATCGGACGCAGAAATGTCTTATTGGCTGGCGGGGCGGGGCTTGCTTCTGTAGCTGTATCGCGGGCGACCCCCCTGTTCAATCCCACCAGGCCAAACCCAAATTTAATACGCCCTCCTGGTGCGCTACCTGAGCCGGAATTTCTGGCACGCTGCGTAAAATGCGGTGCATGTATGAAGGTATGCACCACTAACGCGCTTCAGCCCACATTTCTTGAGGCCGGTTTAGAGGGTCTGTGGTCTCCAGTTGTTGTGCCAAGAGTGGGTTATTGTGAGTTCAACTGCACACTCTGCGGACAAGTATGCCCCACAGGGGCCATACAATTACTCACGCCCGCCCAAAAGAGGGAGTGGCGCATAGGCACAGCCATGTTTGACCTGAACCGTTGCCTGCCCCATGCCCACAATACACCCTGCATAGTGTGTGAGGAAGTCTGCCCCACGCCAAAAAAATCTATCTGGTTCAAAGAAGTTCTTGTCCAGGATCGCAATGGGCAGGAGCTTTTAGTCCAACAGCCACGCGTTGACCTTAAGAACTGTACCGGATGCGGAATCTGCGTAACCAAGTGTCCCTTGGTGGATGCACCGGGTGTTCGCATCACCAGCATCGGCGAGACCAGATCCAAAAAGAACCAGATTTTACTGAGTAATAATTATTATTAAAAAAGCTGACATGGGGTAGAAAAGCGGTTCGACTACAATAAGTTAAACCGCTATGCCGGGATTCGCTTGCGAATCACGGCCGCTCATAGTCCATAGGCGAGCTTGGCTCGCCGTAAATGGACTATGAAAGCGAAAATTGCTATATGAAGTCATGGACACCATTCGGGCTGACAACTTAACCATGCCGACCCTTGAGGAGTTGCTGGAGATGCTTCCCAAACTGGAATGAGTATAAGATATAGCAGTTCTGTATCAAATTTACAGCAATTCCATGCTAAATGACCATTTCACATGGAATTGCTATAAAAACACATAGCTTCTATCGCTTTGCGGTTACATCCGCCACAAAAGCATTATAGATTTGTCTTGTATCTTTGTTCTGGACAAAAACAACCGCTTTTAGGTTGGCTCTGTCTATCTTGTTGTGTTTTGCTGGCCATTTGGATAACTGCTTAGAGCGTTCCGAGGCTCTGTTTCCCCATTCGGCTATATGAGCGTCCGCAGCTTTTTCTGACTCAACTATATTGAATGTAACACTGGCCTTGTCAGACGGCGCTACTGTCTTGATGTCCCGCACAACCATGTTGTGGCGTACAATGCCATTGCCGCCTTTGAAATCCTCTTTGGTTTGAACCAAAACCACGTTGTAGTCAGCACCCTCTATCACTTTTGAAAACACGCAGTCCACTTTCACATTGTCGCCTGTGATGGACGCGCTGGCTTTGACTGTTATATCTGCTGTTGCCGCCATAGCCGTATCTATCTCTTTCTTGGCTGTGCCGAAAGATGCCGATGAAGCCAACCTGTCGCCTCCCACACCTGGGGATATAACACCGTCTATAATTGCCGTGGGTGTGCCTTTGATTATATCTCTGCCGTAGTAATCCTGTCTTTTCTTAGTCGCGGGGTTCATCATCGGGTCATAGTTAGGAACAGGGAGATGGTACTTCAAAACGGCTAAATACTTGGTCGGGTAGCTTTCTTCCAGGGCATCAAACGCGAAACTGGCAGCAACACAGGGGCCGCATTCAGAACCTGTAAAGACTTCCGCCAGAACTGTCTTACCGCCCCATTTTTCAGGAGCTTTAAACGGCGGCGGCTGAAAAGGGTGCCGCGCTTTACGCAGTTCCAGTTCATTGTCAAAATTCGCGCTGTTGTTTATCTTTGCGTAGAGCGCCCTGGCTGCTGCAAGTGCGCTTCCATTACCGGCAACGGCGGCTTCAAAAAAAGCGTCCAGAGCATCTTTATCGCGCTTCAGTTCCTGGTATGTTTCTCCTAGAGCTATGTAGTAATTGGCGCTGGGCGGCGCAGTTTTTCTGTATGTCTCCAGCACATTGAGAGATTCCTGACCCTTGCCGTTCATCAGTAGAGCCTTTGTCAGCGGAAGTTCAAGCATTGTTCTGGAAGTATTTAATGCTGTTTCGCGGAGTTCACCGGTATATCTGGAAAAAATTTCGGGATCATCAAGCAGCGGCATAGCCTCGGCCCTGTAGTCCTGAACAGCTTTCAGGACATCAGGCTTTGGAAATTCAGCGATCTTCCTATGGTTGATCATCATACTGACGGCATTGGCAATCATCAGAAAGCGGTCCCGTTGTTTACTGGCCGCAATCACATCCTTCTGCGCGGTGAGCAGGGTACCAAAGTCATCAGCGCTCTTAGACACCGAATCAAGCAGGTTGTAGTCAATCCCATAGCTGACAGAGCTATCAGGGTAGGCGGCTTTTATGCGTTTGAGCTCTTTAATACGCTCTGGAAAATCGGCGATACGGAGAGCGGCCTTGTACTCGTCCTGTTCAGGCGGCGGCGTTTGCTGCCGCGGTGCCTGTTCAGGTGCCTGCTGCGATGTGGATGCTGTCTGGGCTATCAGACTGAAGCTCAGGCACAGCCCAAATAGAGCGCGGGATGGTGTTATAGATGACAGTTTCATGGCAGAATCCTTTTTGGGTTGAATGTTTTGGCAATACAGTTCGCGTTTTTTGAACGCAAACCGCATTATAACAGTTCTGTGTCAAAACATGAAATGAAGTCTGCTCTGAAACCCGTAGCACTGGGGTGGGGCGTGCGCAGTGTGAAGGTGCCGAACAAGAACAAGAACGCGCAGATCAATCCGCCCTCATTGCGGAGTTACAGACACAGTTCGGCGAAAGAGAGTAATTCGAGACTACCTCAAAAAATTCCATGTAGAAATTGCGGAACGCAGTTTCTGCATGGAATCGTTACTATTTGCAAAATACAACATTTTCTTCCCATCCGCTGTCAGTTTTTTTTCTTTCCACGGAAATGCTTGTCGTTTTGGGCATCCATCCCAACAGTCCCAGAACGCGATCGGAAAAGGGGCGGTCAATTTCGGAATATTGAGGCCCCTCAATTTTTTCCCAGCGAGGACGTTCTTCCCTTACGGCGTTCAAGTCCAGTTTTGCCCATCGTATCAAGTTGGATTCCGCACGTGGGGTTTTTACATCTTTGAGATTGGCGGCGCTGGCGGCAACCCATAAAAACGTCCCGGTTCGCCTGATCGCCAGTGCCGGGAGGCCA
>JAIRRD010000286.1 GCA_031256155.1 Holophagales bacterium | reverse complement strand
ATGTACAGCAGGTTATCGCCTTTGCCCACATTGCTCAGGCCTATCATCCCGACAACGCTGACGATAATCGTCATACAGACGGCCACGGAAAAGCCTACTAATAACTTGGCTTTCATCTTAAGATTTTTATACCAATTCATTTTTGGGCTCCTTTTAAGAAAATTATCAAACCCGTTTTTATGTATAGCATAAATGTCAACAAATTTGCAGAACCTTCCCAACAAACTGATGCGAGGCGTTACGGCTGGTTTGGTATCTTGATGCATCAACACTAAGTATTGTAATTACAATATTTACACTGAAAGCAGTAAATCATGCACTTTACAACCGTAATAACCGGGCATATATTGCCTGCGCCTCTCATTGTGCTCTCCGCCTGTCGGTGGCTCGCTACATTACGGCGCAGTCTTGCGCATCCGCGCATTTTACTTGTGGAGCATGACAATGCTACACAAGTAAAACGACTAAAATTGCGGAACACAATTTTGAGATAGAACTGCTATAACAATTAAGATCGCGCCCGTTGCGGGAGCCTATCTGACAGACCAATAGAGGAGAATGGAACACCAGGACACAGCCGCTCTGCGGGACATGCTGCGAATGTTGGACGGGGAACGGCCATCCGGTTCCGTCCGTTGGATGATTACGTCCGGTCTGGCGCTGTTTCTGGCTAACTGGTCATCTGAATCTGGAAGACAGCAGACGGTTTGGGTTGATACTCCCAGCGAGGCGGATGCTCAAACACTTGCTTTGGATTTGAGAGCGCTGCTGCCAGGTGCCTCTGTGGCGTATTTTCCGGGAATGGCTCCGTACGCGGGCGGGGAATCAAGCCCCGCTGGTATGGTACTGAAAGACCGCCTGTCGGCGCTGATAGGTCTGCTGGAACGCCGTGTTCATGTCCTTGTCACAGGCCCGCTGACGGCACTGGAAAAACTTCCGCATCCGGTCTGGTTTGAAAAGCGGCGCTTGACCCTGGTCAGGGGGGCTGAACTTCCCAGAGACCTGTTGCTGGAAACTCTTGTGGAACTTGGCTACAGACGTGTTGACCTGGCGGGACAGCCCGGCGAGTTCAGCGCCAGAGGTCTGATTGTGGACATTTGGCCGGATCATCTTGATAATCCGCTGCGCCTTGAGTGCTTTGGGGATGAGTTGGAGCGCATTGCCCCCTTTGACCCCGATACTCAGAGACGCACTGGTGAAATGCTTGAAACGGTTTCGCTGTACCCCCGCTTTGAAGGGCCGCGCTCGCCTGAATCCCTTATGGCGGCACTCGCACTGAGGTGCGACCTGACTGCGGAGCCGGATGATGATCTGGCTTTCCGCAGAGCCAGACTGGCCGGATATGGCTGTTTCCCTGGTGAAGAGCTTTTTTATACAATGCTGGATTACCCAAAAGGCCAGTTGTGCCATTGGGTTCCGCCCTGCTTCAGGCTTCGCCTTGAACCGGCCTGGGAAGCGTCCATTATTGAAAAGGAACGTCTGCGGATTGAAGAAGGTATTGCCGCTCTGCGAAGGGGCGGGGTTGTCTGCGCTAATTTTGAGGACAGATTTGAAACAAGCGATGGAAGCCGCACGGTGTTGTGTTTCACAGAGTGGCAGTCCGAGGCAGATAATCCTCTGCAAGCCCAGCCTGTCCGCGAGTTTCAGGGGCGGCTGGGTGAACTTGGCGAGTATCTTCAGCAAATGGCTCTCATGGGGCATCGCGTATTTCTGGCGGGCAGTACAACTGGTATGCGGGACCGCTTTAAAGAGATATTCCGCGATTATGAACTGCCGCTCTCTACTGGTACAGACATAGGCTGCCGTGCGTTGGTTTTAAACCTTAGCAAGGGTGTCTATTTAAAACACCAAAAACTGCTTGTACTCACCGAGCGCGAGGTCTTTGGGCGGCGGGCAGTTCCGCCATCCAAACCGCGAAAAAGCCGCGTGAGCGCTTTTCTTTCGGATTTACGCGACCTCAGGCCCGGTGACCGCGTGGTTCATTTGGATCACGGTATAGGCGAATTTCTGGGCTTTGGAACTCTGACTGTTGGTGGTGAAGAACAGGATGTCATACAACTTAGGTACGCGGATGGTGGCAGGGTCAATGTTTCACTGGAGCGGGCCGACCTCATACAGCGATATGTAAGCCCCGATGGGGCAAAACCCCCATTGGACAAGCTGGGGGGGACGGCGTGGTCAAAGATCAAGCGCAGGGCAAAAAAGGCTATACGCGATATGGCCGAAGAACTGCTGAAACTATATGCAAAGCGAAAAATGGAAAAGGGCTTTGCATTTAGTCCAGATGGCTCTGAGATGGCTGAGTTTGAAGCCGGTTTTGCATATGAACCTACTCAGGATCAACTGGAAGCTGCTGAGGTCATTAAGGCTGATCTGGAGTCGCCTAAGCCAATGGATCGCCTTGTGTGCGGCGATGTCGGTTTTGGCAAGACGGAAGTCGCTATGCGGGCCGCCGCTAAGGTCGCTCTTGATGGCAAGCAGGTGGCTGTGCTGTGCCCTACAACGGTACTCTGTTTCCAGCACTACCGCACGTTTAAGGAACGCTTTGCCGGTTTTCCCATCAGAATAGAAATGCTCAACCGCTTTGTTGATGCGTCAGGGGCAAAGGTTATACAGCGCGATATAGCAGAGGGCAAGGTTGAAATTGTTATAGGTACGCACCAACTGCTTGGGTCGCGTATTGCTTTTGCCGATCTAGGCCTTGTTGTCATTGATGAAGAACAGCGGTTTGGCGTGATTCACAAGGAAAAACTAAAAAAGCTCAGGGCCAGTGTGGATGTTCTTGCTATGAGCGCTACGCCTATTCCGCGCACTCTCCACATGTCCCTGACCGGTTTGCGCGAAATCAGCCTGATTGAAACTCCGCCCAAAAACCGTCTTGCCATTGAAACCGTTGTGGCTCCCTGGTCGGATGAGCTCGTGGCTTCCGCGATTCAATTTGAAATGCGCCGGAATGGACAGGTATATGTGGTTCACAACCGGGTTGAATCTATTTTGAGCGTTGCTGAACGTATTCGTGAACTGGTGCCGGATGCCAGAGTGGGTGTGGGTCATGCCCAGTTGTCCGATGAGGCGCTGGAACAGGCGATGCTCAATTTCATGGAAGGCCGGATTGATGTGCTCGTAGCAACTACTATTGTTGAAAATGGGCTGGATGTGCCAAATGCCAATACACTCATAGTTCATCGCGCTGATATTTTTGGCCTGTCCCAACTGTATCAACTGCGCGGGCGCGTAGGGCGGAGCGATGTTCCGGCGTACGCGTATCTGCTCATCCCGGGGAAGGGCGAAATAACTGAAGATGCCCGTAAACGCTTACAGGCTCTTGAGGATTTTTCCGAGTTGGGTTCCGGCTTCCGCATAGCCGCGCTGGACCTGGAGCTTCGCGGCGCCGGCAATTTGCTGGGTGGTGAGCAGTCGGGCCATATACATGAGATTGGTTTTGAACTGTACGTAAAACTGCTGGAAGAAACTCTGCAGGAACTGAAAGGTGAACCCAGCGGTACGTTTGATGTCAAATTGAACCTCGGTACAGCGCGGATTTCAAGGCGGTGGCTGGATCAATCCTCTGAACGCGTTGTTGCGTACAAGCGCATGTCACGCATTCTGAACGAGCGTGATCTGGAACTGTACCGCCTGGAACTGGAAGACCGCTTTGGCCCGGTACCCTGCGATGATGAGGAAACAGAGCGATTCTTCCAAATTATGCAAGTAAAATTGCTGGCGCAGCAGCTTGCTGTAAGCGAGGTCAGTTGCAGTCAGGGACGCTTTAAGTTCAAGCTGAGTCCCCAAACCAGCGTTGAACCAGCAAAACTAATGGCCTGGGTTCAGCAGCGCAAAAACGCCACTCTTTCCCCCGATGGCTCAGTCTCAATCCCCGCACCCGATTCAGTCAATCCGATAATTCTGGCTCAGGGTGTGCTGAGGGAGTTGGTGTAAAAAAACAAAGCCCCCGGATAGGGAGCTAAGCATATGGCGGTTCAACTTATTGGTCAAACCGCCATATTTATTTTAACGTCGCAGCGACCTACTTTCCCACTCATGTTCAGAGCAGTATCATCGGCCCTCTGAGTCTTAACGGC
>JAIRRD010000261.1 GCA_031256155.1 Holophagales bacterium | reverse complement strand
CCACAATGTCCAACCCCGACTCTCGTGCTATTGCAGCCAACTTGCGGAAGTAGTCCGCTGGCCAGTCTTTAGGGGGCCAGACCGAGTTTGGCATTAAACAAATATAATCGCCTTTGGGTCTCTCCACCTGGGCGGTGGGTCGGTAGTCGGCGAAGGGCATTGCGGGGATGTCTGGCCAACGTTTTGCCAGCGCCGCCCAATATCTCAGCACTATGTGTCCCGTTCCGCTAAGGGAAGCATGGTGTGTGTTGAGAATCCGCATCCCGTCATCGCACCTGCCGATCCTTTCTGGAACGCCCGCGAGCCAAGCAGCTACCAATAACCTATGGGATTTGAGGAAACTGATCCACCTTTTTGGCCTATGGTGCCTGAGCATTTGAATCAGTCGAAATATGTTTGGTCTTTTGTCTATTGCAACCACACAGTCCGACAATTCGTTGTCCCTGAGCAGACCCACAATGGTCTGCGGCCCATAGACCACTATGGGACCCAAACCCATTAAGCGAAGGAGGCGCAGTATGGGGAAGTGCCAAACAGAATCCCCAATAAACTTCGGAAAGCATACCCATGTTGCCCCTTGGGGGATATCAGGATCATTCATCGTATACCTCCGAATTTATAACGGCTTCCATTTTACACTATTTCCTGTAGAAAATGTCTATTATACCGGTTCCAAGTTCCTTTGCACTGCTTACGTGACGCAAACCATTGTGTAGTGCAGTTGTGTGCCAAGCATTTGTTGCATCAGCAATAGAAAATGGTATTACCTGTTGAAAAATCGCATGAGACACGGGTTTCCACCTGACAACTGTTATAGAGCAGTTTAACTATCGACTTGCAGGTAGGCAATTCAAAGATGTCAGCCTCAATTTGCAAACTAATCCTGACATAGCGGTTCAACCACAATAAGTTGAACCGCTATAGGAAAATAACGATACCCTGTAAATGTTCCATCGGTTATGACGCCGCATAGAATTTCTTCGAGGCCACAGTGTTTGAAAAATTCACAGAAAAAGCCAGACGTGTAATGTTTTTTGCTCGTTATGAGGCAAGTCAGTTTGGAGCTGACAGCATACAGAGCGGACATTTGCTGTTAGGGTTGCTTCGGGAGTCAGAAAAGACTTCAATCATGTTACTGGAGCGCCTTGGAGTTCAAACCGCTCTGCTACGCGAGCGATTGGTTGCCGTTTTGACTCCGAAAGATAGAAAAATTACCCCTGGTTCCACCAGTATTGATATTCCAATGGAGGACGAAGTAAAGCGGATTCTTCAACACGCAGCGCAGGATAGCGCCAAACTGAATGCAAGATATGTTGGGACGGAGCATCTATTGCTTGGTATGTTGCACGAGGAGGCCAATCTCGCCGGTCATTTGCTCAAGGAAATGGGAGCTGATTTAATTGCTGCCAAAGAGATACTGCTTGAGTCGGCTAAAGAAGAAAAGATTGCCAAGAAGAAGAAAGAGCATCCGCTTCTCTCTGAGTACGCCCGTAATCTTTCAGAATTAGCCGAGAGAGGTATTTTTGACAACCTCATTGGTCGTGATGTGGAAATTGGTCGTATTGTTCAAATCCTAAGCCGGAGACGTAAAAACAATCCTATTTTATTAGGTGAAGCCGGAGTTGGGAAAACAGCCATTGTAGAAGGGCTTGCCCAAAGGATTTTTGAAGGCAAAATCCCTTCAGGGCTTCAAGATAAACGTATATACGCCTTAGATCTCAGTTTGATAGTAGCTGGTACTAAATACAGGGGTCAGTTTGAAGAACGTCTAAAGGCAATTATTGCTGAGGCATCCAAGGATACGGGCGTTGTTCTTTTCATTGATGAAATTCACAGCATAATTGGAACTGGTGCCGCTGAAGGAAGCCTTGACGCAGCGAATATTCTTAAACCGGCATTGAGCAGAGGCGAAATTCAGTGCATTGGCGCAACCACGCACAAAGAGTTCGCAAGGTACATTGATAAAGACCGCTCTCTTGTAAGACGTTTCCAGCCTGTTAACGTAAATCCGCCAGACGAGGCTGAATCTTTGCATATATTGGAGGGGATCAAGAATCGTTACGAAATTTTTCACCGTGTCCGCTATACATTTGAAGCTCTTGAAGCAGCTGTTTATCTTTCCAATCGCTATATAACGGATCGTTTTTTGCCTGATAAAGCCATAGATCTTTTAGATGAAGCCGGGGCAAGGGTTAAGCTTAGAAATGGCGGCAATATTAGCGAAAAATATTATTTAGAAGAAGAATTGCATCGCATAATTAATGAAATGAATGAGTCTATACACAGCCGCGATTTTGAAAGAGCAGTTCTTTTGCGTCAACGTGAACTTCAGCTTAGAGAAGAGTTGCAAGCAACTAAAGGCAACCAGCCTGAAATTGAATACGAGAAATTAACACCTGTTGAAGATCATGATATTGAAGATGTTGTTGGTTCCTGGACCGGGATACCAATCAAAGCATTAAAAAATGAAGAAAAACAAAACCTTGCCAACATGGAAGCTCACTTGAATATTAGGGTCATTGGTCAGCAGGAAGCTGTTTCCGCAGTTTCACGTGCTGTCAGAAGAGCCAGAACCGGATTAAAAAATCCGAATAGACCGATGGGTTCTTTCCTTTTTTTGGGACCCACAGGAGTTGGAAAAACAGAATTAGCTAAGACGTTGGCTGGATTTTTATTTGGCGATCCCAAGAAAGTGATTCGCTTTGATATGAGCGAGTTCATGGAAAAACATGAAGTATCCAAGCTTATTGGTGCACCTCCTGGGTACGTGGGCTACGAAGAGGGAGGTCTGCTCACGGATCGGGTTTGCAGGAATCCATACAGTGTGCTTCTCTTCGATGAGATGGAAAAGGCTCATCCAGATTTAATGAATGTTCTGCTCCAGGTGTTTGATGATGGTATCGCTACCGATGCTTTTGGGAACCAGATAGACTTCAAAAACACAATCATAATCATGACGAGTAATTTAGGTAGCCGAGAGCTACTCTCAACAAAGAACCTTGGATTTGGTGATGCCGATCACCATTTTGAGTCCAAAGCCAGCGATGCGCTAAAAGTTTTAAGGCGAACACTCCCCCCAGAGTTTTTGAATAGAATTGATGAAATTGTTGTATTTAACCGCTTGAGTGATGGGAATTTGAAACAAATTATAGGCATTCTCATAAATGATTTAAACACAACACTTCAGAAGCACAACATTGTTGTTACTCTATCTGATGCCGCTGTTGATTTTATCCTTAAGAACACAGCTTCTGATCGCTCTTATGGAGCTCGTCCCCTGAGGCGGGCCATTCAAAAGCTGGTAGAAGATCCGCTAGCTGAGTTGATGCTTATCAGGGAAGAAAAAATCCCCGCAGGGAATGTCCATTTTGATGTAAGCCGAAGTGACGAAAGGCTGGAATTAATTGTCATTCCCGAGTCTTCTCTTAAAGAAGAGCTGGAGGCAAATAAAAAGTAATGGATTTACTCAGTAGCTTTTGTCATGTGTTACACCCAGTATTTTTCGGGGAACTTTAATGTTTGATGTCAAACTCAACTTTTTGAATATGGAATGTAGATGATTCTTAGTGATTTCACATCGGTAAACCGATTCAACAGTATTTTTCCCAAGCTGATTTTACGCAGTTTGGGAATCACAGCATTTTTACTGTCCGCTGGTTCTGAAGCCTTAATGGGACAAGATTTAGAGTTAATTAAGAAAATTGATGTGGTCGGCGCCCAAAAAATGACAAAAGAAAATCTTTTGTTCAGAATAGGTTTGAAAGAAGGCGATGATATTCGCAATATAGATTTTTCTGCAATTTTAGAAAAGCTGTGGTCTCTTGGCGCTTATGATGACATAAAAATCAAATTCAAAGATGAAGATGACGGTAAAGTATTGATTATTGAGGTAGTAGAGCGCCCCATTGTCAAAGAAGTTGATTACAGAGGAGGTACTCAGGTAGGTCTTTCAAACATAAAAGATAAAATTAAAGAGAAAAAACTTGATATTGATCCTGATACAATCTACAATCCAGATTCCGCAAGAAAAATCAAAAGCGAAATTGTTGATTTAGCAGCTGAAAAAGGATATAATGACCCTGTTATTGATGTTCAGTTAGAACCAATGGGCGCTGGAATTTGTCGGTTGGTTTTTGATATAAAAGAGGGTGGTAAAGCCAGAATTTATAAAATAAAATTGCTTGGTAATAAGGTCTTTACAGACGCGCAGACTAAAGGCTTCTTTGGAAAAATGAAAAAAACCAGAGAGCACTGGATGTTTAGCTGGTTGACCAGCCATGATTTATTAGTCGATAAAAACCTTGAAGAAGATATTCAAAATCTAAAAAATGCCTATCTACAGCTTGGTTATAAAGATGTTTTCGTTGGACAACCTATCAAGGAAATTCAAGATTATACCACTCCACGCCAGAAAACTAAAAATGTTAAGCGCATTGAACAACTGAAGAGTCCCAAACTTGATCTAAGGACTACACTTACTTTCCAAATACTTGAAGGCGAAAAATACTATGAGGGTAAACTAGCATTTGATGGGAATGATAAAGTCCCCGGTCTCAGAGGTGCCAGAGGAGAAGAGGTATTTCGCAGAAAGATAGCAGAAGCCAGAAGGGACAATAAGAATTGGGTTGCTAAATTTTTAAATATACGGCCTAAAACATCAGATTTACCTTCTAACGTCAATCATCCCATGGATTTTTATGCTCTTAATAAAGGTGTTGATGAAATAGAAAAGATGTACAGAAATGCCTCTTATGCCGAGGCCCGCGTAATGACAAAATATGAAACACGGGAGGAAAATGGTGTAAATAAAGTTGACGCCACTTTCACGGTGCGCGAAGGGGAAAAATATTCCATCAGACGTATAGAATTTCAAGGAAATGATACAACCTTAGACAAAGTACTCCGCAGGGCAATTTACCCGCTTAGCGAGGGTGATCCTTTTAGTGTTGAAATGTTGCAAAATTGTCTATTGGGCCTTAATCAACTTGGCTTTTTTGAAGTTAAACCACCAAATTTCCCTGATATTAAGCCAGTAGATGACAAGCCGCAAGTTGACATAGTCATTAAGGGTGAAGAGGCTGGCGTAAATGAAATTCTGTTCAATGGCGGTTATGGATCAGTTTTTGGGTTTTCCCTTGGTGCCTCTCTTTCCACCAAAAACCTCGGCGGTGGTGGTGAAACTTTAGGACTCAGCATTAACGGCGGAAACTATCAAAGGTCATTTTCAGTTTCTTTTAGCGAGCCCTATGTAATGGACAAACCATTCTCATTTGGTGTCACTTTATTTGATAATGCCTCCGAGTACAGCGCTGAGCTAGTAGGCAGTGACTATGCACGCAAGCAGTATACGCGCGGAGTTGGGCTATCAACCGGAACAAGACTGGCAACCTTTATGTCCTCCGATAAATGGGGTAATTGGACTAACTACAGTCAAGTTGGCATTGGTTACAGCCTGCGCCTTATGAGGATGGAGGGCGGTCAAAACTATTATTTCCGCACACTCGGCAGCCAGTTGACATCTACGGTTAATTTGAACTTGGTTTACAACACAGTCAACCATCCATTTAAGCCCACAGATGGTTTCAAGTTTGGCATTGGTTTTGAGTATGGGGGCTGGCAATTTGGCACTGATAAGCCGTTCCATCGAACTATTGTTGATTCTTCTTACTTTAAGAGTTATGCTGAACGTCACATTTTTGCATTAAACGCGAGTTATGGTTATCTCGCAAACATGAGTAGCGAAGAGTTGCCAATATGGGACAATTTCACGCCTGGCGGAGAAATGAGTATTCGTGGTTATAGATATGGCTATGTTGGCACACAAAAACTGGATAACCTGGGGAATCCTGTTGTAGTTGGGGGCAATAAGCAATTTCTTGCCAATGCTGAGTATCACTTTAAAATTGCCGATCAGTTTAGAGTTCTGCTTTTCTACGACATGGGTAATGCCTGGGGATCAGGCCACAAGGTTTTTTCGGAGGCATTGCGACGCAGTGCAGGTTTAGAATTCAGATTTTTCTTACCTATCAGCCCAGCGCCCATGCGTCTGATTTGGGCCAGAAAACTAAATCCCTATGACTTTGATAGAGAGGGCAGGACAGATTTCCAATTTAGTATGGGAACAACTTTCTAGTTTTCTGCATTCAACATTTGAGTTACAATACCATTATGCATTTTGGAGTGAATATGCAATTTCGTAATCTAGCTTTTTTTGCCGCCGCTACGTGTGTTGTTTCAATACAGGCTCAAGAAGCACCTCGTTTTGCTTTTTTTGACTATAGGTACTTAGTTGAAAACACTGCTCAGGGCAAGCGTGTTTTTGCTGAATCACAGACATTGA
>JAIRRD010000072.1 GCA_031256155.1 Holophagales bacterium | reverse complement strand
AAGATGCAGATTTTTATGTAACACTGAGCTATATTTATCAGGCACAGAATAAGACGAACGAAGCTATAGACACGCTCATCAAAGCGCAAAAACACGCCGTCCTTGACAAGATAGAAAATTTAGACTTGCTGATACAGGAATACAGCGCCAGTTTGGCTTCTGATACCAAGTAGTGCTCAATGCAACATTGGTCAGGTGATTTACTGCTTCAACCATTCGAGCATTTTTTCCGGTCTGTGAAAGCCGTTTATGCGGCGTAATTCTTTGCCATCGGCGTCAGTTAGGATTATTGTTGGATAGGCTGCAATGCCTAGGGGTTTAGCTAGGTCGGGGCGGACTTTTTCCGTATCAATTCGCACGGCGATGGCGTTATTTTGAATCCAGCTTGAGACAGCGGGGTCTGGCCATGTTTTTTCATCCAGTTCTTTACATTGAGCACACCAAGATGTGAAGGTATCAATCAAAACCAACTTGTTTTCAGCTTTTGCTTTCTTTTGAGCCGTTTCAAGATCGTGTTCTATCCAGAGATTTTCTTGAGTTCCAGATTCAGCGGATGCGATTGCGGAGACACCGCTGGGCAGCAGGGCTATGTCCAAATAAAATTCAACCGCACGTATTCCAAGCAAAATGGCAATAGTGAATGAAATCAGAGCAAAGCCCTTGCGTATATGGCCGACCAAACCCTTGGCGGTCTCAAATGCACCAAAAACTCCGGATGTCAGCAGTAGTACAACAGCCCACATGGAGTAGTTTGCCCATTCTGGAACAATCAAACGTATGGTCCACACAGCAAAGGCCAGTATTACAGCCCCCAACGTCTGCTTGAATCGTATCATCCAATCGCCGCTCTTTGGTAGCGCCGCAACGGCGGTTCCTCCAACAATGAAGAGTACGCCCATACCTTGAGCAAATATAAACATCTTCAGAGCGCCTTCAAAAACCTGGCGGTTTGCGGCAATATCCACGATGGCGGTACCAATCAGCGGGCCAACGCAGGGCGCGGAAAGCGGACCGAGGATTAAGCCCATTACAAACGCGCCTAAAAAGCCCTTACGGGGGCCACTGCTCTGCAATTTGTTTGTCAGTGAATCGGGCAGTTTGATTTCAAATGCGCCAAACAGACTGATTGCAAAAATGGTGAATATAACACTAACCGGAATGAGAAATGCCGGTTGTTGGGCGAATTTACCAAACGCAGAGCCTGAGAGAGCGGCCATTACGCCAAGAACGGTATAAGTAAGAGCCATGCCCTGCGTCAGTATTACTCCAAGCAGTAACCCCTTTAACTTGTTTGCCCCTTTGGCTCCAATGATAGCCATAGTTATGGGAATCATTGGCAGTACACACGGAGTTAGACTTGCGCCAATTCCGCCGAGAAAAAAGAGAATGAGGATTTTTAACAGTCCTGATCTGGACGCCGAGGATGAGTTGGAAACAGAATCGGCTTTTGCGCTGGGTTCGGCAGTTGAGACAATTCCATCAGCATTATCAGCAATGACTTCCGGTGTTAAGGACGATGCTGAGGCTGGCTCCACTGGAACTTGCTCTGCTGTTGTGGTGACGGCAGGCGTATTTTCCGGGACTTTGCTCTCGGTATTGGCTGCGCCTGGAATGTCCGCCATTTTGACAGTTAGTTCTTTGTCAACTGGCGGAAAGCACATGCCGCCTTCGCCTTCCAGACAGGTCATGTAAGAAACTACCAGAACAACCGGATCTTTTAAACCTTCGCCTTTAACCGGAATTCTTACATTTCCAGTCCAGTAGCTACTGCCTGTGGAGTCTATGCCAGAAGGCGGCGGTAACGCGCCAACAGTGAGCTTCCCTTGTGAACCAGGCTTGAGTGCCACAAAAATCTCAGTCGCGTGAGCTGTGGCAGGAACATTCAAAAGCACCGCTCCATTTCTGAGTGAAACCGAAACATTTTTTTCTGGATCAAAGTCCTGACTGTACGTAGGCAAAAAACTCAACAGTATTGAAAGCCCTGCAAACAAAGTTTTAAAATTAGTCATACGGCACTCCAAGACACAATTCAACAATTATAACACCAATGGCATATTTCACATGGAATTGCTATAAACTTAACGTATGAATGATGTTTTGATTACTGAGTACCGTAAATTCGCGGCGGATCATTACCACTCTCTGCCAGGATTTTGTGAGCCGCGCCACGGACATAACTGGGAGCTTGAAGCCTCAGTGAGGATTGATAATGTTTCTTTACGACCAGAATATAAAAACAAGTCGGAATTTAGTAATAAATCCCGACTACATGATGGTTGCAAGCGGGCATTGTCCGCAGTTAAGCAAACTTCACAAGCGCAAATCAATCTAAGTTCAACGCTGGACACTTGGGTGGCAATTATGGATCGTTCACTGCTCAATGAGCAAAATATTCTCGCAGGGCGCAACCCAACTGCTGAAGTCCTGGCGGAATGCCTGTTTCAATTCTTGGAAACATCGGGTCTTTGTCCCGTGATTGTCCGAATCAAAGAAAAGTCACACTATTGGGCAATTTGTATGAAGTGTTAATCTATTATTGTTTTGTTATATATTTAGAAAAAATGAACAAAAATTATTTTTTCCAAACACTTTTTTGTTTTATATTTTAAATATCGGCGCATATTACCGATAATTTTTACATGGAGTGAGTTCATATGATTCCTGAAGATAACGTAGATAAAATAACAGAACAGAAGTCTGCAATAACTGAATCAGAACCTGTAGCATCCTTAACGCTTGGTGAACGTATTAAAGCTGTGCGCTTGGCTTGGGATTGGCCTCAGGAAGAAATGGCGGAAATTCTACGCGTGGATCAAGCTTCTATTTCCTTTTGGGAACGCGACAAAATCAAACCTTCCGGCTCCGCTATGGTTGCTCTGGCCGCTCTTTTTCGCACCACAATTGATGCTTTGGAAAAGGGTGAAAGATTTATAATACCCGCTGCTCCGGGTCGCGGAGAGGGTATTCGGGGATCTCGCGTTCTGCCTCGCAGTGTTTGTCTGCCTATTTCTGCACCAGATAAGGTGACAATAGTTGATTTGGACAGTGGTGGTTTAACAGTGCCGCAGCTGAGTGAAGCCATGATTAGCCTGGGTCAATACGCAAAAGACAATCGCAAGGTCTGGATTGTAGTGGAATAATTTTGTTATTTTCTATTTGCTCCCCATACACCAAGGAGTATCAGCATTGCTCCAACAGCCTGTGGTAATCCAAAGTGTTCACCGCGAAAAGTAACACCAACCGCAACGGAAACGGCTGTGGAGAGATTGGAAAAAACAGAGGATTGACTTGCTTTCAACCTGCTCAAATTAAAATTGACCAGAAAGAAAGCGACCACGGATGACAATCCGCCAAGGTATACAATTGACGGTAGCACCGGAATTGCTCGCAACGTCAGGTTCGGTGAGCCTTTGAGCAGTGCCAGTAATCCAAAGCACAGCGCACCGGAAATCATCATGGCAAAAGTTGTTTCCACTGGCTTAAAGTTTCGGCTGGATTTACGAGAGAACACATTGTAGAGACTTGCGGAAGCCATAGAGCCAAACAAGAGCATCAACCCAAAAACTGTGTTTTCGCCGTTGCCGAGATTGAGCGCGATGAAAGCAACACCGCTCAAAGAGAGAAACAAACTCAACATCTGTGCCCATGTTGGCTTTTCATTCAGCATGGGCCAAGCCAAAAAGGCCACGGTGACAGGAATGGCACCTAAGACTAACCCCGCTGTACTTGTTGAACATTCCATAATACCAAATGTTTCGCAGGTGAAGTACAAAATTGGCTGGAACAGGCATACGAGACTCAGTCTGCCAAGCGGTTTTCCTTTGTAAGAAATTTTGATAGCTTTGAATGCCACTAACAGAACAAATACAATCACAGCAAAAAAAAAATCTCAAAAAGAGCAGTTCAAACGGATTCAAATTTTCAAGAGCACTCTTGGATGCCAGGAAGGAAAAACCGAAGATAGTTGAATATGCGATGCCAGCATAGATGGGTGCTAATCTTTTCATAACAAAAGTTTATACCAATTTGCGTTCAAAGGAACGTATAGCAATTTGCGCTTTCATAGTCCATTTACGGCAAGCAATACAAGCGAAAATGGCTATATGGGCAGGATTCAAAAAGCCAATCACTTTACCCTGTTGTTACGGATGTCAAGTGCGTTCACCATACCTCACCTATAGACATTCTGATTTGGATTCCTGCCCGCCATTTCCTCCCAAAGGCGCTGCAGGCTCAAAAGACGTTCTGGGTATTGAATATTCAAATCTTCATCCTCAGGGTCTAAAGCCATAGGGTCTTCAATCCACTCCGGCGGAAATTCAGGAAAAATTTTAAACAGCAATTCCCTGTTCAAGCCGCGGACAGAGAGCGTCCTTATCCCAGGTGTATCAACGAGAGTTCCACCATAAGGCGTTTGCAGCCAACTGGCTGAAGTTGTAGTCTGCCTTCCGGTTCCGTACTTATTGATTTCACCTATCTTCAAATCACATCCGGGAAGCAGGGCATTTATTAGCGTACTTTTCCCAACGCCACTGTGTCCCATCAGGACTACTGCACGACCGCACAGAAATTTCTTTAACTCTTCCAGCCCCTTTCCATTTTTGGCGCTGGTTTCAATGATTGGAAGTTCAAGTCTTCTTATAGGGTCAAGTTCTGGGAGCGTATCTTTGGGGCTTGCCTTATCCCTCTTTGTAACAATAATGCGGAAGCCCAGATTTGCTTCTAACGCCAGTGCGTAGGCGCGTTCCAACAGGCCGGGACGCAGTGGCGGGGCTATCACCGCAGCACAAGCCCAAAGTTCATCGGCATTTGCACAAATCAACTGCCAGGGCTCACGGTCATCAATACCACCCCGTTTAAGCAGACTGCGCCGAGGCAAAACTGCA
>JAIRRD010000282.1 GCA_031256155.1 Holophagales bacterium | reverse complement strand
GTCTCTGGCTGGATTTCGTAATTTGTTGATTGTATGCGAGTTACGCCAGAGTCTGCTCCAGTCGGGCGCAGCCTACCACTCCGTGGACTTGCAAAACCAGAGGTTTTGCAAGTGGCTCTCATTTACACTCCAGCCAGTTTGAACCATGCCTTACTTCGGCTTCAAGGCGAACTCCCAGGGGGTTCAGGTCATCGGCACCTTCCATAGCCGCTTTCAAAATTTCTGTAGCTGCGGTCGCTTCATCTGGAGGGGCCTCAAGCAGTAATTCGTCGTGAACTTGCAACAATAAACGAGTTCTGAGCTTGTGTTCCCTCAGGCTTCTGTGAAGGCGAACCATGGCGCGGCGCATGATGTCGGCGGCGGTCCCCTGCACTATTGTGTTGACGGCTTCTCTCAACCCCTGATTCCGCAATTGTGTGTTGGTGCTGAGTAATTCGGGAATGGTACGTACACGTCCCCAGGCGGTGCGCACTATTCCCTCTTTAATAGCGTGGGTCTTTGCGTTTTCTATCCACTTGGCAACAAATGGCATTCGTTCAAAGTAACTCTCTATGAAACTTTTGGCTTCCTGATGCGTGATGCCTAGAGCGGCTGAAAGAGCAAAGGCTCCTTGACCGTAAAGAAGCCCGAAGTTTACGGCTTTGGCGCGGCTCCGCTGCTCTGGGGTTACAGCCTCCATTGTGATACCCATCACTTCAGATGCTGTCCGTCTGTGTATATCTTCGCCGCGCTCAAAAGCGCCCAGGAGTACAGGGTCTTTTGCCAGTGCCGCGACTACCCGCAATTCAATCTGGCTGTAGTCTGCGTCCAGTAGAACCCAGCCGGGCTCTGGAACAAATGCTCCGCGGATGGCTCTCCCCTCTTTGGTTCGTATGGGAATATTTTGCAGGTTGGGGTCGCTGGAGGCTAAACGACCTGTGGCTACAGCGGCTTGATGTAGCTTGGTATGCACTCTCCCTGTGAGCGGGTTTATCAGTTGGGGCAGGGCTTCAACGTAGGTGCCAAGCAGTTTTGACATTTGGCGATGGCGCAGTAGCAGACGCGCTATTTCGCCGTCTTCGCGCCTGGCCAGTTCCTGCAGTACGTATTCGTCTGTACTTGGTGCTTTTGTCTTGGCAGTGCGCTGGAGTATGGGAAGCCCCAGCACTTCGTAGAGAATCCGCCCTAGCTGGGCCGGACTCGCGGGGTTGAATTTTTCGCCAGCTAATTCAAATATACCGGCCTCGGCTGCTGCTTTTTCGTCGTTGAACTGTCTGGCTAGTTCAGTCAATACATTGAGATCAACACGGATGCCCGTTTTTTCTAAATCCGTCAACACTAGTACCAACGGCAGGTCGATATCCCGATAGAGTCGTATTAAATCTTTATCTGTCAGTTGCGGGGCCAATTTCTCCACAAGCTGCAGAGTCAAATCAGCGTCTTCCGCTGCGTATTGAACGGCCTGTTCAAAATCGGCCTCATCAAAACGCACTTGGGTCTTCCCCTTGCCTACGATGGATTCAAAAGCTATTGGCTTGATGTTGAGATGCTTTGAAGACAAAAGGTCCAGGTTGTGTCTGTTGGCGCTCCCTAAAATAAAGCTGAGAACCATGCTGTCATGGGATATTCCATTGATAACAAAGCCGTGTCTGGAGAGAACCTGAAGATCGTGTTTGATGTTTTGACCGTACTTGCCTATGTCATGATCCGCAAAGAGCGGAGTCAGCGCGGCTCTGACACTCGGCAGGGGCAAATTGCGCTTGTCTAAATACGGTGCCAGTGCCTCCCAGAATTTATCAGTGTCACCTTTCAGGTCTAAAAGAGATTCCGGCAGACCCGTGCCGCCAAAAAGTCCCGGCAACGCTCCTTCTTCGCTGTTTTCGGCAGGTGCCAGGTGCGCGAGTGGAATATAGAGGCCCTCATTTGCGGTCCAAGCCAGGCTGAGACCGACCATGTGTCCCCTTGTGGCTTCAAGACATGTGGTTTCTGTGTCCAAGGCGAATCTGCCGGCTTTGCGGCATTCCGCTACCGCCAACTCAACATCGCGCATGGTCTTGGCGTACGTGTATCGGCGCTCAATATTCGATGCTGTTTCTTCCGATGTAAATTCTTTTACGAGAGTTTCAAAATTAATTCCTTTGAATGCCGCGAGTGCGCTGGATGTGTTCCAACCGGAATAGGTCAGGTCTTTGATGTCAACCGGCAGTGATAGGTCTGTACGGATGGTGACGAGCGTATGGGTTAGCTCCAGCCATGGGGCCGCTTGTTCCAGGCCGGAACGCTGTTTGGGCTTGAGGGTTTCTTTGGAAGTCAGGATGTTTTCAAGTGTCAGATGCGTTTCTAATAGGTCTCTCGCGCCTTTTTCGCCTATTCCGGGTACACCTTTGACGTTGTCGCTGGAATCTCCCACTAGGGTTAAAAAATCCACTATTTGTTCCGGCCAAACGCCAAATTTTTCTTTTACGGCGGTACGGTCAATCCATATTTCTCCATCTCGGTTGTTCAATACTTTTATATCGGCGGTATCGTCAACCAGTTGGAGCAGGTCTTTATCGGGACTGACGATGGCGACGGGAATTTTTTGATTTGCGGCCATTTTTGCCAGCGCACCCATGACATCATCCGCTTCAAAACCTGATAATTCCACGATTGGAATGCCCAGCGACTGTACTAATTCTTTGACAATTGGAATCTGCGGTCTCAGGTCTTCCGGCATTTCTGCTCTGTTTGCCTTATATTCCGGAAAGATTTTATGTCTGAATGTGGGCTCCGGCGTATCAAAAACACAAGCGATGTGGCTTGGGCTATGCTGTTTCAAAATCGCAAGCAACATCCTGGTAAACGTATAAGCTGCGCCGTTTTTTAATTTCATGTTGGCGTAATAGGCGCGGAATATTAAGCTGAATGAATCTATTAGGTAAAGGCGATCGACTGGCATATAAATCTCAAATTTCGCTTTTCATTTCAAATGCTTGTGCAAGATTTCTTTTATTGTGTTTTGGACATTTTCGATTCCAGAAAGTTCAACAAGACGTTCATAATCTTTAATTTCATCGCCAGTAAATATTATTGATATAATTTTTTGTTTCTTGCCAGCGATGTGTTCGTAGTTCTCTGGATATGCCCAGAAACATTTGACACAAAAAGAAATATCTTTTGTTTTCCAGTTCATGCAATGTTCGCATGTCCACGATTTTGCCCTGTTTGCTGAAGGCGAAAGTAACATGTAGCGGTCAAGGTTGCGTTCATCCCGCTCGCCTTCGATCTCATAAGGTACACGATGATCTACTTGCAAAATACTTTCATCCATTGTTTCAAAATAAATGAAACACTTTGAACCGTATTTTTCTATAAGGGATTGTTTCGATGTCTTGTATATGGTAGTTCTGCCTGCCGATTTTGATAATACGTTTTTTTGAGTTGATGGATCACCAAACCTGTATGCTGCTATACTTCTTCCATCCGTTCCTTTGACGAAATAAGTTACCAATGGTATCCCTAGTTCCCTGGCATCCCTTATCGCACGCGGCGGATGGTTATAACCATAAATATCTTTCAATTCCTGGGATGTAACTAAGCCGTACTTAAGGATGTGCTGAATGACTGTGCGCGGACGCCGAGCTTTAACAGAATTTAATAAATCTAAAAAATCACTTGGATAGTCGCTACTCATATAGCGCATCCAACCAAAAGTGTTTGTTTTGGAATCAAGTTTGCCATCTCTACAAGAGATTTGCTTACATATAATGCTTCAAACGTTGTGTCACGTCTTCCCAACAGGGTTGCCTGCGTTGATAGACCAGCATTGAGTAAAAACTTGGTACAATTCAACTTTACCGGCAGTTCGTTTCCATATTCTCTGTCGCCACACTCGCCATCATAACTGATGATATAGTCAACACCTCTTTCATCAAGTGTTTCAATGGAACTCGAAAAGGCATTGTAATCAACACCTGCTAAGTATCTGTTGTCCTTCGTACTCGAAACTCCTTGGTATGGCGGATCCATGTAAACAATATCGCCAGGCTCTGCTATTTCAAGAATTTGTTTGTAATCTAATGAAGTAAAGGACACTTTCCCTTTTAGCAGAGCCGAAATTGCATGGACGTTTTCCGCTATTTTTTGCGGATTCACCCCATGGCGTCTTTTGTCAGGAGACTGATTGAATTTTCCGTTCTTCCCATAGCGCACCGATCCTTTGACGCACCGTGCCAACAAATACAGCATGTTTTCAGCTGTCTGCTCATCGGCGTTGAAGCTATCCCTAATGTGATAAAAATGCTTGATATGACCCATTGGATGGTGAAACTGCCCCTCCCAGACATTGGTGTATCTCTCCACTAGATCGCTGGGGGTGTCTATCGCTGCTCGCAAAAGGCAAACTATTGGTTCGTTGATGTCGTTGATGTGGTACCGCTCTGCACGGTTCTGTTTTGATGCCGCTATCGTTATTGCCGCCATGCCCGCAAATGGCTCAAACAGATTATTGAACCTGCGTGGCATGTATTCAAGTATATGTGACGCAAGGAGTCTTTTTGAACCTTGGTACTGCACAATGTGGGGGATTCTTCCGTTCATGGTCAATCTCGTCTGTCGTGTCCCTATGTGTGTCCTATTGCCGTCTGAACCTGCGCGAAGCGCCTGGAGACTTCGCCCCAGTTGATGTTTTTGATGAAAGTGTCTATGTAATTGGGGCGCTTTATTCCGTAGTCAATCATGAAAGCATGTTCCCAACTGTCGAGGGCTATCAGTATGTCCTGATCTATGGGCAGACCGATGTGGTGTTCGGCGATAAAGTAAGTATGCAGTCCGCCATCGCGCCTGTTGTGTGTGAGCAGTGCCCAGCCCGGTCCGCACAAAGCGGTGGCGCTGAGGCGCTCTAATACTTTTGCACTCCCGCCCTGAGCGTCCAGGGCGCGCTGCAATTCAGGGGCGATTGATTTGTCAGGGCCAAGGTTTTCAAAGTACAGCTCATGCAGGAATGAACCGTTGAATGCTACTGCCTCACGGCGCTTGAGTTCGCTGAATTCGTTAAAACTGTAATTTGCCTTTGTACTGTCGACTTCGGTCAACTTTGTCTCAATTTCATTCAGTTTGGCCACATATCCTTTGTAAAGCGTGAAATGCTGCTCAAGCTGACTATCTGACAGACCTGTCAGTTTGCCGCCCTTTAAATGGTCATAGTTCTTTGATTCGTGTGCCATAATTTCTCCGGCTCCGGCGTGAAAAGATACTGCGTATATAGCTATTTT
>JAIRRD010000268.1 GCA_031256155.1 Holophagales bacterium | reverse complement strand
GGCGCGTTGCCCTATGATTTGAACAATGCGCGCTTGCTCCATCGCGCTATTTTTTGGGCGGCAAACAAAGAGGGAAGGCTTACGGAATGGTTTTGTGAAAATCCTCAGACTGACTGCGCCTATTACCCAAATACAAATCAGTTAGTTGTGGTTAATAACTCACCGCTTCAACAGAATACGTTTGTTCACATGGATAATGGCAATAAAGCGGAGTTTTGCCTGAGACCATTTGAAAGCCGATGGGCAAAAATTTAATATAGCCATTCCCCTTGGGAATTGCACGGAGTGCAGAGGCTGCGTCGAGAGTGTAGAGAGTCGCCATAGGCGGGGAACGAAACGGAAGGCGCAGCCGAAAACTACAAGGAAAATTGCTAATCAATAGGGGAACCGCTATATATGCCCTTGAGTCCAATTCGTGTTGATCTGCCCCGTCCCATAGCGCCGCTGACTTATCTTGCTCCGGATGGCCTGAGCCGGGGCGTAAGAGTTCTAGTCAGGGTGAGGAACGGCCAGACTTGGGGTGTGGTGCTTGGAGCCGATGAAAATCCGCCTGCGGCAAAACTAAAACCAATAGAAGCTGTTCTTGATCCATTTCCCCTATTGCCTCCGAATCTTTTGGCACTGCTTGATTTTGCGTCAAATTATTATGGCTGCGGATTGGCCCATCTTATGGCGCTGTGCATTCCACGCGTGGTTCAAGTGGATTGGGAGTTGGTTTTACCTGATGGGCATCGTTTGTCTGAATTGCGCGATTCCAATAGTTGGCAGACTTTGAATGAAATCGGCGAAGCCTGGCATAGAGGCGAAATTGATTTGCCAACGCTCATGCATCGCCGCAATTTAAGAGGAGCGGGCTTGACAGAGGTGAGACTTACAGGTGCGCCGCGTCTGCGGAGAATCACTCAAACTCAAGCAAAAGTCCTCAACTGTCTTGAAGCTGCAGACGGTGTAAAACTGGAGTGCGAACTCCTTCAGGAAACGGCTGTGAGTATGTCTGTTTTGACTGGTTTGGAGCGTCATGGACTTGTTGAGCGCACAAAGCGATTGGACCTCTTGAGCCAGAAACGAGAGGATTTGCTCTATCGGGTGGTAACTCTTAACGAAGAACAGCGCCAAGCGGTGTCAGGCGTAGAATCAGGACATTTTGCGGCTTATTTGCTCTATGGAGTTACAGGTTCCGGCAAGACCGAGGTATTTTTGGAGTTAGCTGAAAGCGTAATGAACCGAGGCAAGCGAGTACTATGGCTGGTACCCGAAATTGGATTGACGCCGCGTTTACTGGCCCGATTGGAAGCACGTTTTCCAGGCAAGGTTGCCGTTGGCCACGCCGGTCTGAATCCGACAGAAAAACAAGCGGACGTAGTGCGTCTGTTGATGAACGATGCACGGCTATTCGTTGGTGTCCGTAATGCCGTGCTGGCACCATTGAGAAATATTGGTTTGATAGTTGTGGATGAAGAGCAGGAAAGCTCATACAAATCCGAAGAGCACCCAAGAATTAATGCCAGGGATTTGGCCATTAAACGCGCCCAGCTTGAGGATTGCCCTGTATTGCTCGGCAGCGCGACACCAAGCCTTGAAAGCTGGCATGCGGCGCGTGCTGGGCGCTATAAGCTGCTTCGCCTTACACAGCGTCCAGCCGGTATAGATTTACCAACGGTTCAAGTTGTTGATTTGAGAGAGTGCTATCGTTCTGAGCGCAAAAAGGTCTTGTTCTCTCCACTCCTGCTCAAGTCTATGGGCGATGTATTGGGGCGCGGTGAACAGTCAATGCTGCTGCTCAACAGGCGCGGGTTTGAAAATTTCTGGATGTGCATGGCCTGTGGCAAGACACTGGACTGTCCGAATTGTGATGTCAGTCTGACATATCACAAAGGTGCGTGGCGCTTGCGATGCCATCTCTGCGGCCATGAAAATGTTCCGCCCGAAGTTTGCCCTCATTGCTATGCCAAGCATTTGAGGGGTGTTGGCGAGGGTACGGAGCAAGTGGAAGATATTCTGCAAGAACGTTTTCCCAGCGCCAGAATATTGCGGTTGGACAGGGACACCACATCAAGGCGCGGCACTCTTGAAGCTGGTCTTTTAGCCGCTGAACACGGTGAGGTGGATATCCTGGTTGGCACTCAAATGTTGGCCAAAGGCCATAATTTTCCTAAATTGACACTTGTGGGCATCCTAAATGCTGACCTGGGTCTGAGGATTCCTGATTTCCGCAGTGCCGAAAAGACGTTTCATTTATTGACACAAGTAGCCGGCAGAGCTGGGCGTGCCGAACGACCCGGTCGGGTTATACTCCAGACATACAGCCCCGACCATCCGGCCATTGTCCACGCCGTAGCGCAAAATTTTGAAGGTTTCGCGGACAGTGAACTGCCCTACCGCAACGCCCTCGCCTACCCCCCTTTTACCGCTATGGCTCTGTTCAGGTCAGACGGAGACGAACCGGCCGCCGCCCGCAAGCCTTTGGATGAATTATGCAGACGTTTTATGGCTTGTCATGGCGTTAAAATATCAGGCCCTTTAGAGGCTCCCGTTTCACGCGTAAAAAACCGCTTCTGGCAGCAACTGATTATTAAATCCCAAAGTCGTTCAGA
>JAIRRD010000235.1 GCA_031256155.1 Holophagales bacterium | reverse complement strand
ATTCAGACCCAAAAGGCATGGAAGTAACAAGAATTGCCATATCAGAAGCGCATGGACACAATTTAAGCCCCGAACACATACAACTGGCGGCCTCGACTTCAGAAGCCTACAGCATGTTGTTTAAGCTGCTGGCAAATCCAGGGGATAACATACTGGTTCCCTCACCCAGTTATCCGTTATTTGAATGGCTGGCACGTTTGGAAGGTCTTAAATGCAAGGTTGTTCCGACATTCTGGCACGATGGCTGGAATTTGGATATTGACGCAATTTACAGAGCATGTGACTCAAAAACAAAGGCTATTGTAGTAGTCAACCCAAACAACCCGACCGGCCAATTTCTTAATGAAACGGAATGGTTCAGTCTGCTGGAATTATCCGCAAAAAAAAATCTGCCGCTGATTGTTGATGAAGTTTTTGCGTGTTATCCCGTTGAACATCAAAACGAAGCCGTGCATACGGTACTGGAAGGCCCAACCCCTGTGTGTCCAGTTTTTTTGTTATCCGGTCTAAGCAAAACAGCCGTTTTGCCCCAGTTGAAGCTGGCCTGGATTGCCATGCTTGGCACCGCAAGCAGTGCTGCTGAACCGCTGGCCTTTATAGCTGACCAATATTTGTCGGTATCAGCTGCAACAGCGTACGCAGCCCCCCAATTACTCGCTCTTGCGCCTAAAATGCAAAATCAGGTTAAAAGCCACCTGAGAAAAAATCTGGCGGCACTTGACGAGGTATTGAAAGGACATCCGCATCTGAGCCGCCATCCGGTTTATGGGGGATGGAGTGTCCTGATACAGCGACCAGATATTGAAGACGATGAAAGCTGCGTGTTGAGGCTGTTGTCAGATTTCCATTTGTTGATACATCCAGGATATTTTTTTGATATTCCCAAAAAAGGATTTCTCGTAGCCAGTCTGTTGCTTGAACCAAGTGGCTTTGAACAGGCAATCAATGTGCTGATGGAAGGCCTGAGCCACTTGCAAAACCAGAGAGCGTTGCATTTGTAATGATATTTGGCGAGAACGCCTTGTGTTTTGGCGGTTTTTTAAGCTTGGATCATTTACCTGTTGAACACTCTCTTGGCAAATCGCGAAAAGACAGACTCCCAATGTGCTTCTCAAGTAATTCCAAACAGGGCTTTAATCTCGTCAGGCTGATACGGTGGTTTGCGCCTGTGAATCATTGAGTGGCAGTTTGAGCAGAGCGGTATCAAGTCTTTTTCTGGGTCAGTTCCCTCGTAGTCTTCGGCACTGGAAAGCTCGCCTATCGGTGTGATGTGATGAACTTCAATGTAATCTTCGCCCAATTTGCCATAAGTTTTCTCGAAGTTGAATCCGCAAACATTACAGTAACATCCTTTCAGGATGATGCACTCGGTCTTTGCCTTCTGACTCCTGTCAATCTGCTTTGTCGACACGACAGAGACTTTGCCCTCGTTGTGTATGTGATATTTGAACTCATCGCTTGCGTTCGCTTGATTTATGAGAGATTCCACATAATCAAGCAAGTTACTTTTCAGTCTCTGGCATTTTGGCTCATCAGCGTACCAGACCGGATGTTGCCCGTGTCCAGCATCGTTATTTCCAGATGAGCGTGGCAGAACTTTGCTGCGGTCTCTTCGGCTAATCAGGACGGCATCCTCAACATCACAGACGATATTGTACTTAGCGAATATGGTTTGACCGCCTATGTTTATAACTCGCGTGTTTCTGTTATCGCTTACAGGTTCCGCATATATACGAGCGTGCTTATAGAATCCGCACACAGTTCGCCCACCCTGTTCGCGTGAACAAGTGAAAATCACGAAGACATCGTCAATGTAATCGCCAAAGATATCATGGCTTATTGCTTTAGATATGCGTGCCAGCCTTATTTTGCTATAAGGCGGCGCATACCCATAGCACTTGCCGTTATCATTTCTGAAATTATAAACCTCGTGACCGTAGCCGTTCTGCTCAATGAAAGCGCCGCCACCTTTCAGGTTGGCTTCAAGCCCGTTGTATTCATCCATTTCGGTGAGATTGATGAATACAACCTTGTCGCGATGGATTATTACATCTTGCATAATCCTTTACCTCACATCGGAAGGCTCGAATTCGTAGCCTCACTTGGTTCTATGTCATGTTAATCCAATCAATGGCTCTGTCCAATATGGGGTCTTTACCGCTGAGCAGTTCTTTTTGTGTTGGCTTGACTATCTCATCAGGCGCAACGCCCAGAGCCTCCAGAGGTTTACCGCCTTCAGAAATGTAGTTGGCCATTATGTACTGGAAGCCATCGCCATTGGGCAAGCGGACAAATGCCGATGGCAGCGCGGCACCGGCGGTGTGTGTCCCAAAGATACGGGCACGTTTCAGGTCTTGCATTCCGCCCGCGAATATCTCTGAAGTAGATGCGGAACATCCATCAACCAAAATGGCAAGAGGGGCCGATACGGCGTTTGGGCGCGGAGATACCACGAAGTTGAGCGTTGCCCCGCGCATGAACATGGTTCCAAGTTTAAGTCCCGTCTGATTTGTAAACCAGCCTGCGGCTCCCATAGCCATGCCGCCGATTCCACCCGGGTTTCCGCGCAGGTCAATTATGAAACCTTTGGCGTTTCCGGCATCGGCCATGATTTCCGAGAATGCCTTGGCAACGGTTTCGGGACTGAGCCACATGCTGAGTTTGATGATTCTAATCTGATCTTTTGTGGAGCTTGTCTCCACCCAGAAATGAGCTGAAGGCATATTGCCGAAAGCAACTTTGTCGCCTCTTGGTTCAATTCTGTTCAATTTGAGTGTTTTGGTATTCTTGCCATCGCTGAATTCGACTTCAACAGCTTCGGCTGGCTGACCGTTGAGCAAAGTCTCAATAGCCTTTGAACCAATGAGGTCTTTGAGTGTGCTGGTTGAGTAATGTTCTTCGATGCGTTTGAGGATGGGTTCCACAGCTTTGCCGTTTACTTTAAGTATTTTCCAGCCCGGCGCTACACCTGCTTTTGCGGCGGGATAGTTGACTTCGAGCCGAATCACTATTGCCTGTCCGTCCAATACACGAATATTAATGCCGGGGGTATAGTTGCCAGTGCTTTCGCCTTGCATGTCGTTATAAGCCATTGAGGGAATAACACCTATATGGGTCTGTTTTAATAATCCCAGCATTTCGTTCATGATATTGCGGCCCTCTTCATCAGAAGCGGCCTTGTCAATACGGGGACTAAATTGGTCGTGAACGCTTTGCCAATCCAGGCCGCCGAGCGTGGGGTCATAGTGCCTGTCCCTGACAGTCGTCCAGACTTCCTCAAAAGAAGCTATGAGTAGCTTTTTCCGTTCGGGGCTGAGTCCATCGGGGGCGCTGGCAAAACAAGCTATAGCTACAATAGCTGAAATTATGTAACGCAAAAATTTGTGCATAGCTCACCAAAATCTACATTTGAAT
>JAIRRD010000229.1 GCA_031256155.1 Holophagales bacterium | reverse complement strand
ATTCAAAGAGCCAAGAGAGAGGGTTATAACATGCTTTTGAAATTATGTCAACTGCTATGCTAATTGAGCCATTTGTGCTTTTTCTTTTTGACAGTTTGCACATTGTAATTTGCATTTTAACTTTGAAAAAGTTAAAATGGCACGGAGTGCTTAGTCTGCGCTGAGAGTGAAGCGAGCCTGCGATAGCAGGTGAGTGGAACGGTGAGCGCAGACGTGAACTGCAAAAAGATGTGCCATCTCAAAGTGAATTTGCTCTAGAATATTGCTATTCCTCACAAGGAGGTTCTCAAGTGTTTATCAAACCTTGCTTTCTGCTGTTACACACTGTTTCCTTGCTTGCACAGCAAAATAGTGCGCCAGCAAGGTGGGAAATTGGAATTGGGAATGGTTTTGCGCTGGCACCAGTGGGCTTGCTTGGTGACATGACCAATATCATGCCAAGCATAAATCTGAAAACCGCCACAGTGTTTAATGTAAATGCTAATAATGCGTTGATGGTTAATTGTCATGGACACTATTGGTTCGATTCTCATCATTTCAGGGGTACTGATGGCCATAGGGCAAAAGTCCATAACAATTCGTATGCTTTGGGGTTTAGACGTACCTTCGGCAACTCGCGCCATATCAACCACGAATTCAGCGATTTCAGGTGCTACCTTAGTGTCGAAGCCGGTATAACGAAATGGGAAATAGATTCATCTACACATGCTCCTTTGAATGGCAGCAGATATACCAAGCCTATCGGGGCTGTTTATTTGGGTATGAAGGAAATGAGACCAAGGGGTTTTTACTTTGAGGTGGGACTTGAACTCAATTTTTTAGATACCAGCAAGATTGAGTTCAAAAAGTACAGCACCCCTGATATTGCTTTGGTCGCTGGATATGGGACTTTCTTTGGGTTTGGGAAAAGCCGCTGATTTTTTTGACCGGTAGGCAACTATAGTCAACGCCCTTGATATAGCAATTTGCGCTTTCATAGTCCATTTACGGCGAGCCGAGCCCGCCTATGGACTATGAGCGGCTGTGATTCGCAGGCGAATCCCAGCATAGCGGTTTAACTACAATAAGTTAAACCGCTATAGTCGTTTGGAGTTGTTTTTTGATAATTTGCGGTTCAAACTGTAATCTATAGATTATCAAAAAGGATGGACACATTGAAAGCACAAACTGGGCAAATCAAGAACGAAGGGCACATAACGCGGTTTGATGGTCAGCAAGTCTTGCCGTTTGATGAGCCAGATGAAGAGGACGATCCCGATTTGGAGGCGGCAGCGGCCAGAGCTGAAAAATACATGAACTATCCAATGACCGTCACAAAAGAGGAACTTGACAGCCAGAAAGTCGAAATTGAATCAGGTCGTGCCAAGACCACTCCTTGGCGCGAAGTGAGAGTCAATGCCTTACACGGCTGAAATGAGCAACCGAGCCAAAGCCCAGTACACTGATTGGGGAAAGGACGAGCCGAGGATAACAGAATAGTCAACGCACTTAACAAACATTACAGACAGACAAGCACCGCTTGCGCCTCCCATTGCGCCATTTCGCTCCCCGCCTATGGCAGCTCGCTCCATTACGGCGTAGTCCGGCGCATCCGCACATTTTACTTGTGTAGCATTGTTATGCTTCACAAGTAAAACGACTACACATATTTACACAATCCCATTCATACGGCGTAGCAGATATTCCCAAAGTGGTGCCGGAACTATTTTTTTGGCTATTTGTGCCCAAAAAGAGTCTGCCCCAATGACAACCCTTCGGGGGGGGTGCTCGGCGTTCATGGCGTTAAATATTCTTAGCGCGCAGTCTTCCGCACTCATTCCGTGCTGTCCTGCGTAATCCTCGCGTTTATTTGCGTAATGCTCAACGACTGTTTGATAGGCTGTACCGGCAACGCGACTGGGCAGGTCGCCCCAGACTCGTTTAAGAGTGGCTCTGAATTCTGACTGAATAGCTCCAGGCTCCACGAGAATTACCGGTATTTGCCTGCCAATCTCTAAACGCAGTGTCTCAGCTAACGCCACTACTGCGTGTTTGCTGGCGTTATATGCCCCCGCCATAGGAATTGACAGCCTGCCCAGAACAGACGCCACATGAACTATGCGCCCCTGTCCCTCCCTGCACCGCCTGATGAGGGGCAAAAATGCGTTGGTGACAACTTGCAGACCAATGACATTGGTTTCAAACTGCAAGCGCAATTCATCAGGGCGCAGTGCTTCCAGCGGCCCCATCTGTCCATAGCCAGCGTTGTTGACGAGTGCGCGTAAGTGCAGGTCTTCTACTGCGCTGGCAGCGGATTGAATGGAATTTATATCCGTTACGTCCAGTCTGATTTTTCGCAAGTCTTCGCCGTCTTTCAAATCATCCAGCGAGTTCAAATTCCTGGCTGTGGCTATTACGCCCCAGCCGTAATTTCGGCAGACATCAACCAGTGCCTTTCCGATACCCGTTGAACACCCTGTAATCAAAACCCATTGCTGCGGCATAAGTGCCTCCCGGAAAAATCAAAAGAGAAATGAAAATTATTTGAGCAGGTCAGGCCATTTTTTGTGTATATGCAATATAAATTCTGCAAAAAAAGTATTTGCCCAGGCGAACCACTTGCGTGTGAAGTCATTTGGGTCATCCTTGTCAAAGGCTTCGTGCATAAAGTACGTCCCAGCGTGTGTGGCGGCCAGCGTACGCAGTACTTGAGCGGCTTCCGCCGTGTCCGTGGATGTGATTCCCTGGGCTATCAGAGCCAAGTGCCAGATTCTATGAGCATCGGCGTGGGGACTACTAATCCCGCTGGCGGCTCTTCCTTCAGCAAAATACGGATTATCGGGACTCAGCACGAAGCGCCTCGTTGCCTTATAAATTGGGTCATCAAGTTTGCATGCGCCTAAATAAGGCAGGGATAGCAGGCTGGGAAGATTGGCATCATCCATCATCAACGTATTTCCAAAACCATCCACCTCAAAGGCCCATATTTTTCCGTATTTGGGATGATTGACTATTGCGTGTTTGTACAGCGCCGTTTCAACTTCAACTGCCAGTTCTCTGGCACTGTGCGCCAAATCAGTGTCTTTTGCCGGGCCGTCGGCCAGTTCCGCCATTTGACGCAAACTTACCACGGCAAAATGATTGGATGGTACAAGGAATAAAAACAGCGTTGCATCGTCCGAGGGCCTGAAGGCGCTGGCTATCAAGCCGCAGGGCTTCCATGGGTTTCCAAGGCCGCCCTGAGCCAATGTATCGTGCTGCCACGCCGTAGTCCTGCTAAATCTGTACGGATGCGGCCCTCTGCGGTCTCCTTTGCGCTGCTGCTCTTTGAAAGTCTGTATCACCAATCGCATGGCCGTTTTCCAGCTATCATCAAAAACTGTTTCGTCTTTTGTGATTTTGTAGTAACTGTAAGCTAGGCGGATAGGCCAACAGAGGCTATCCACTTCCCACTTGCGCTCATGAAGCTCCGGCAACATCGCAGTGTGGTCTGTACTCCAGTGGGAAGTCCCTGGCCCATCGTTAAAAGCATTGGCGTATGGGTCAATTTTAATACAATTCGTCTGGCGGCGCACTAAACCGGCTACCAGCGGCTTCAGCTTCGGGTCTTTCGGAATCAATTCCAGATAAGGCCATACCTGAGCCGTACTGTCCCGTAGCCACATCGCGTTGATGTCACCGGTTATCACAAAAGTATCCGGTATTCCATCTTTTTCACAATGTGTAACAGTAGTGTCCAGAGTGTTCGGAAAACACTGTTCAAACAGCCGACCTATCTCAGGATTAGCGGCGGACTTGATTTCACTGATTTTTTGCTCTACGGCCCGGCTTATGAACTTCCGCTCTGCCAACTCCGGTCGGGCGGTTTGAGCGAAGACCGGAAACATTGCCAAAATCGTAAATATAAAGCAAACAAAACGCAACATTATGAACCTCCGGGTATGTGTTTTTTCAGGATATTCCGCCTCAGCATGTCAATGGCCCAATTTGCCGCTCTGAACTGGATGTCCGCCCTGTCGCCGTGTATGTCATGGGCCTGGCATTTTACGCTGGCTGTATCTGCAACGGCTATGTAGCACCTGCCGATTTTGTTACAGTCATCCTGATTCAGAGCGTTTTTATCCACAGTTGGCCCTGCGTTACCTGTCACAGCCAGACCCCAGTCAGTACTCATTCTTTCTTTAATGCGCGCCGCCATTTCCATTGTGATTGCCTCGCCCACAGTGCCGTGAGAATTAATGAAATTCACTGGCACGCCGACCAGTTCGGCTTTAGCTTTAGGTGTATACGCAACAACGCCGCCAAGTAAAGCGCTGCTTGCCCCTGGCACATCAATAATGCGCGAGGCCAGAATACCGCCCGTGACACTCTCAGCTATGGCCAGCGTTTCGCTGTGTGTCTTAAGCATATCCAGAACGACCGATTCTGGCCGACCATTGCCGATGCAGACTAGATCAGCTCCAAGCTCTGCGTTCATGTCTATCTGGACAGCTTCCAATTGCTCATGGCTCGTTGATCGAACCAGGAACTCCACATGGGTCCTTGGAGCCAGGATAGTCCAGTCCAAGTGTTTGTAGCGTTCTCTGATGTGTTTTGTCCTTTCGTCCAAAGCGCTCTCGCCAACGCCGCTCACTACAAGCCGCAGCGTGCTGATCGTTTTTTTGGCCAAGCCCGACAGACGCGAATGTATGTCGCCTGTCCAAAGCCCCATCATTTCACGCGGGACGCCTGGGAGCATTACAATGCGGCGGTTGCTGTAAGAGGGGGGATTTTGCCAGTACACACCCGGCGCTGTTCCAAGAGGGTTGGGAATCGCTGTGGCTCCTTTTGGTATCAAAGCCTGTTTGTAGTTACACTCCGGTGCACAACGCCCTCTGGCTATAAAGAATGATTCTATATCAGAACGTATCTGCGGGTCTTCAAACATGGGAACGCCAATGACTTCCGCAAAAGCCTCTTTCGTTTGGTCATCAAAAGTAGGTCCAAGCCCACCCGTTGTAATTATCAGGTCTGAACGCTCAAGCGCATTGATAATGCAGGTCTTCAGCGTGGCGCTGTCATCCCCCACGCAGGACTTAAGGCGCAGTTCCAGTCCCAATTCAGCCAAACGATCTGCAATCCACATTGAATTTGTGTCAATGCGTCCGGCGTTCAGCAATTCCGAGCCAACGGCAATCAATTCTGTGTGCATGAAAATAGCTTACATGGCTTGAATCAAATTCTATTCGTTTATGTCTTCCTGAGTACTTGCGATTTGGGCAAATCTTTCTTCTACCTTGAGAAAAACATCAACTAAAACTGGCTCAAACTGTTTTCCGGCACCTTCTTTGATGATTTTACATGCCTCCTCACGGGAAAGCGCTTGTTTATAAGGGCGTAACATAACCAACGCGTCGTACACATCAGCTATTGCCATCAAACGTCCTTCAAGAGGTATATTTTTCCCGCTTAATCCGATGGGATAGCCGCTCCCATCCCATCTTTCGTGGTGAGTTCCGGCTATGTTCAGGGCATGGCGCAAAAAAGAGTGCTCGCGGGTTTTAGTCATTATTTTCTCAATTGCGTCAACGCCAACCGTCACGTGGGATTTCATGATTTCGTATTCATCTTCCGTGAGTCTTCCAGACTTATTCAAAATATTATCGGGTATGGCTATCTTCCCAATGTCATGTAGCTGCACTGAGGATAAAAAAGCATGTTCATTCCATTCAAAAATTTCATTGGCGTATATACCCCCCCGCTTCATTTCATCAAACAGGGCTTGTATGTAGAGCTTGGTACGCATTGTGTGCCCGGCAGTCAGTTTATCGCGGAATTCAATCAAGTTAGTTATGGTACTCAGTATAGCGCTTTGAAGCTCGGTCACTTCTCTTGTCTTTTCCATTACCATTTTTGCTAAGTTGTTCGTATAATCCATCATGGATTCTTGGTTTTTCTGTGTATCTCTTTTCTGGTTGGCTATAAAAAGTTCTTTTTCTATGCGCTTTAATAAAAGTGGGCCTGAAAAGGGCTTGGAGACGTAATCCGCCGCACCAAGGGTTAAACCATCCAGTTCACTTACCGCATCGTCTTTCGAGGTGAGGAATATTACGGGAATGTCAACAAAGCGGTTATTGCTTTTCAATGTTTTAATGGCTTCATAACCATTTACTTCCGGCATGTCTATATCCAGAAGAATTAAATCGGGAATGAGATTTTCAAGTATCTCAAAGAGCTTGGCGGCTGATGCGGCTGGAAATACTTCATAAAAGGTTTTAAGTAAATTCCGCCCTTGATCCAAGTTGGCTTTGTTGTCGTCAACCAAAATAATCTTGCCTCTTTCCTTGGCCATATCCTCTCCTTTATACCTATAGTGTTTCACGCTCGGTCAAGAGCAAAAGTTTTTCCTGAATTTGCGTAAAATTAGTCAAAGACACATTCTCCCGCAACCAACATATAAGACCATCATCGGATTCGTAATCGTAAGCGTCTATTTCCGCCATTGTCGTGTCAACCCCGTCCATATCATATTTTGCACAGGCTGTCATAAGTTTTGCCAATATTTCTCTTTCAGGCTTATCTTTTTTTGGCTTATTGCTTTGTGGCAATACATCGTTCAAAAATCCATTGATGTCGGATACAAGTGTTTCGACCATTTGAATAAAATCTTTATTGTTGTTGTTCACAAAATCAATGTTTCCAGCTTTTGCCGCGTTTTCCAGTGCCTCAGCAGCATCGCCCACAGAAAAAGCACCAATGCCTCGGCTTGATCCCTTAATGCCATGTACGTGAGTGGCGTAATTATTCAAATTGTCGCTATCGGCTTTCTTAAGGATGTCAAGCAGAGTGGGTGTGTGAGTTACATATGAACGCAGAATTTCAATATAGGAGCTCTTGCCAAAACGCTGAATTCCGACATTCATGTCTAATCCAGCGATCTCTCTGTTGTATGCGCTCTGGTAATCGCCGCTTTCGGTTGAAGCGTGTTCGTGCTCAGGCGGAATGTTTACTTGACTGTCGGCAATCAGTTTTTCTTGTTTGTTATCCTGTACCCAATGCCGAATTACTTCATCAAGGTG
>JAIRRD010000226.1 GCA_031256155.1 Holophagales bacterium | reverse complement strand
AACCCAAGTGAAAACTGGAGGATTTGACGGCAACGCGCAGCGGAGTTCTCTTTTCTTGCAAATCCGCGTTGCTTTCGATAAAAAACAATGGGACAAGGTCTTAAATCTGACTGAAAAATATAAAAAAGAATATTCTGGCTCCCCAAACTCCAATGCGGCGCAATCCTATAGAGACGATACGATAAGAAAAATCATTCAGGATAGGATTGACTCTAAAGGACCATTGTCAGCCATACCACTGTTGACTGGTGAGAATATTCGTCTAATAACGCCGCAGCTTCGCTCAACTCTGGTTTCATTTTTTGTCGCAAAAAGTCTTCCAGAAGCAGCCACCAAAATAATTCAGGCATCTCCTGAAGATGAAAAAGATGCCCTTCGTCATGTGTTTTCACAAAGTTTTTCCAGCACGCTTCCGCCGCCTCAGGTTTTGGCCAGTCTTAACAAAAACTTGACAGACTATAGTGGGGAATTGGGAGAAATACAAATATTGCTGGCAGAAAAAAAATGGGTGGAAGCTGGTCTGAAAATTGAAAAACTGAAACCCGGGGAAGACCGCATAAATGCGCTGATGACATTGCTCATGCGTCCGATGCAGCCTTATGAAATACCTTTGAGGTTAAAAGAAGCGGGAGACTGGCTACAAAAGTGCTCGGAAACAAACCCCATAAAAGAGCCTTTGGCTATACTTGTTGCGGACCTGCATATGCAGACGAATAATCCAAAAGACGCTCTGGCCCTTTACCCAACAAAACCGCAAAGAGAAAACCTGGGATGGGTAAGTCTTATGCGCGCTACCGCTATGATTAGGCTGGGTCAGAACAAAGAGGCGAAAGAACTGCTTGATGAAAACGCTTCTGTTCCAGAATTCAAATTAAACAGACAGGCTCTCACTAAACAACTGAATTTTGCTGGCAGTTCCATGTAAAATGGCACATTTCACACAGAATCGTTACACTCACTTCTTTCTCTTCTTGCCAGCCGGACTTGAAGTTGGTCTGGATGTTTTGGACGCTTTAGGGCTGTCTTTTTTTTTCGAGGCCGAAGCTGATTTGGAGGTTTTGGCCGATGAGAAGTATTCCTTTGGCGCGGCGCTTTTTGGGGCATCTTGTTTGGGGCGGCGCTCAGGCCATTTTGACTTTTTATCGCGGCTGAATTGATCGGATGAGCGTTCGGCTGAACGTCTGCTTTTATCGCTGCGCTCAAATTTGCCACCTGACCGCTCTGATGTGCGTCCAGAGTCATGGCGTTTCGATGTGGCGGAGGCGTTGGGGAACTTGACACGCTTTATTTCCGGCGCTTCGGGAATGTCAAAGCCGAGGTGGGCTTCGTCTTCAATCAATGATAAGAGGGCTGCTACTAGGCTCTCGGCTGATCGTGTCTTTAACAAGTTTCTGGCTAGTTCTTCAAAAATCGGAGATTCTTGAAGGCCAACCCTATCGCTTAAACGATTGGAGCGCGATTTGCGAATTTCATCGGGCGTGGGTACAGCGCGCCACTCCAGTTTTAAACCGCCTCTGCGCGCCCATGCAAGCAGTATCCGGCTTTCTTTGTAACCAACTAAGGACATAGATGTCCCTTTAGCACCGGCGCGGCCTGTGCGGCCTGTGCGGTGTATGTAGTTTTCAAACTGTGTGGGAATGCCCATATTGACCACTAAGGGCAAACCACCCACGTCTATTCCTCTGGCCGCCACGTCAGTGGCTACCAGATAACGCAGTCGCCCTGCCTTAAAACTGCTGAGTATGCGGTTTCGTGCGCCCTGATTTAGGTCTCCGTGCAAATAGTCTGCGGCTAGACCCGCATTGCGCAGTGCTTCCGCTACTTCCTCGGTCTGTTGCTTCATTTTTGTAAAAATCAGCGCGGAGCTCGGTTCGTCGTGCAACAAAAGGTTTGTCAATGCTTTTACGTGGAAGTGTTCGGCAATCAGACATGCGGTGTGGCAGATGTCTGCGTGCTGAGCCGCACCGCCAGATTCTGTGAGTTCGATACGGCACGGATTATTTAAGAACCGCTTTGCAAGGCTGGCTATGGGAGCTGGCAGAGTTGCTGAAAACAAATATGTCTGCGGCTGTGGCGGAACATCGGAGAGGATATGCTCCACATCCTCAATGAAGCCCATATTCAACATTTCATCACATTCATCCAACACAACCATTCTAATGTTGGAAAGGTCCAAAGTCTCGCGTTCCATGTGATCCATCACGCGTCCGGGGGTACCTACTATTACTCTGGCACCCTCGGATAAGGCTCTCAACTGGGGCGTATAGCTCATACCGCCCACAAGTTGGGCTATTTCAAGATTGCGGTTGACGCTGCGCAGTTCGTGCGCTACTTGTTGGGCCAATTCTCTTGTGGGCGTCAGGATTATGGCCTGGGGATAGCGGTGTTCAGAGAGGCGGTGCATCAGCGGTAAGCCAAAGGCAAGGGTCTTGCCACTGCCTGTACGGCTCTGCACTAGTAGGTCTTGTCCCCGCAGCCCGGGTTCAAAGCACTCTCTTTGAACAGGCGTTGGCGTTGTAAAACCACGGCTGTCCAAAGCGGCCAGATATGGCGCATCGCAGCCTAGGGCCGCAAAAGTCAAATTGTTCAAAGTTACTCCAGTGTACGGCCGATTTTTTAGAGGCAAAACTACACTTGCCGGTTCCGGCTCAAATTATAACAATTCCATATGTAAAGTGCTATTTTACATGGTTGGCTCCAGTATAGCCATTTTAGCTTGTTATTGCTAGCTTAACGGCAGGCAAACCCGCCTAACAAGCAACACAGCGTCAGGGTTTGCAAATAAATCCTAACATAGTGGTTCAAATACAATAAATTGAACCGCTATGTAATAGTTTCTCAAGAAAGTCTAAAAAAGTCTCTGTTTTTTATACCAAGTTGCGTTTGGTTATAGTCAACGCCCTTGACAAACGGTACAGACAGGCAAGCACCGCCTACGCCTCCCATTTCGCTCCCCGCCGATGGCGGCTCGCCACATTACGGCGCAGTCTGGCGCTTTATAGCAATTTTCGTTTGTCTTTCCGCTCTTCTTCCAGCGGTTGACGAACTTGATTGCTCTAAGCTGTATCAAGTCCCAGTCAAGCTGCCCCTGTTTTGCCATTTGCTTTCTCAATGCTTCCAAATGTTATAAAATATTATTACTTGGTTTAGAATGCACAGCGTGAGACTTTTTTCTCGCGGCACGTATAGCAAAACCGACACCGCCTGCCAGTATAATAGTTATGACACTGCCCAATATACCTGCGGTCGCTGTTCCTAGCGATGGACTTTCTTTATCACCCGCAAGGGCGTAATCAGGCATGAATGCTGTAGAATCAACTATTTTCTCCATTGCATCGTAAACCATACCGCCACGTTCAAGTTTGGCCGTTCCGGCAGTTTTTTCCATTGACCATTCAAGTCCATCGTGAAAAGAGGAAACAAATAGAGATAACACACCTCCAACAAGTACAGCTGAAATAAGAAAAACCATTAATACTTTTTTCATCGGAACACTTGTCGCTATTTTTTCATTTTGAATGGTACTCTCTAAAATTTCTGGGCGGGTACTATGTACAAAACAAAGGATGGTTGCGGTAACAAGTCCTTCTACTAGGCCGATGGCGAGATGTATCGGTTGCATCAGGGCAACGAACAAACTGAAGGGTAGTTCGATGACACCAGATACGTGTGTTTCTGTTACAACACAAAAAGCGCCTGCCTGCAGGCCAATTACAACTGATGTCACTGATGCTATGATAATGTTCTTTTTATTCACTCCCTTTTTTAAAATGGGTTTATATATGAATTGACAGGCAAGCAGACATACAATTACGCCCATGTTGAAAACATTACAGCCATATGCTAAAAGTCCGCCATCTGCAAAGAACAAACATTGTATCAGTAGTACCGAGACAAGTGTCAGAAGGGCAGGGAAAGGGCCTAAAAGGGCGGCAAGTAATATCCCGCCTCCTATATGTCCACTTGAGCCGGTACCGGGAATTGTAAAATTGATCATCTGCGCCGCAAACACAAAAGCGCCCATAACGCCCATCATAGGGATTTTCTTTTCGTCCAGTTTGTCTCCAGATACTTTTTTTACTGAATAACCAACAGTTCCGATGCTGACAGCAGTCATAACACCGCCAACTACGGGTGAAATTAAAGCGTCAGCCATGTGCACAATAGTTTCCTCCTATAGCAACTAAGCTTACGTTTTTATCAGGCTTTTTTGTAGTGGATTTCGCTTAATTCGCGGAGGCGTTCCGCCGCTGATTCTGGCGTAATATCGCGGCCTGGCATACCCAGCATTTCAAAACCAACCATGAATTTGCGAATAACTGCGCTTCGTAGCAGCGGGGGATAGAAGTGCATGTGCAATGTCCACTCGGTGTGGTCTTCAGAATCAAAGGGTGCTTGGTGAAATCCCATGCTGTAGGGGAAGCTGACTTCAAAGAGATTGTCGTATCTGGTTGTCAAACGCTTCAAAATGTCTGCCAAAGACTTACGCTGTAATAGGTTCAAGTCTAGTAAGGAAGATGCCCTGAAACGCGGTAGCACGATAGTTTCAAAGGGCCATGCCGCCCAAAACGGTACCAGAGCGGCCCAATGCTCGTTTACAATAACAATGCGCCGGTTGGCCTCTAACTCGCGCTGCACCACGTCTTCAAGCATCGGTCGGCTGTGCTTGTTAAAATATGCTTTTTGCTGAATTAGTTCTTTTGCTGGCTCGTTGGGTAATCGCTGTGTGGCCCAAATCTGGCTGTGGGGATGAGGATTGGAACATCCCATCAATTCACCCTTGTTTTCAAAAATTTGGATATTAGTGATATTTGGGTTTTTACTCAAAGTTCTGGTTTCGTCTGTCCAAACAGAAATAACCTCTTCAATTTCTTCTGATGAAAGCTCGGGCAAGGACAAGTCGTGCCGTGGCGAAAAACATAGTACTCGGCAAATTCCATACTCAGGTACAGCGCAAAAGAGGTGGTCATCCTGTATTTGTTCACTGTTTTCAAGCGGCAGCAGCGCGGCAAAGTCATTGTCAAAGGCAAAGGTGCCTGTGTACTGCGGGTTGCGTTTCCCGCCGGCTCTCTCATTGCCGGAACACAAGTAACATTTTGGGTCATGTTCGGGGCGAGCTGCTTCCTGAATGCGTTCTACTTTGCCTTGCCACGGGCGCTGGGTTCTTTGAGGACTTACAAGCACATGCTCACCTGTGAGCGGGTTCAGTCTTCTATGCGGTTTTTCAAACACAAATGCTCCGTTATCTCAGTTCTTCAGTTCCGCCCTTTAGCTGGCATACGTGAATTATGGGCTCTTTGTCTAATTTTTGATGGAACGCTTCGCTCATGGTTTTTTGGAAGTCTGCCAACGCTGGTTCTTCAACCAAGTTGATAGTACAGCCTCCAAAGCCACCGCCCATCATGCGGCTGCCTAGTACTCCTGTGGTAATTTCGGCAACGGACTGCAGGACGTCCAACTCAGGGCAGCTAACTTCATATTCGTCCCGCAGACCATGATGGCTGCCGTTCATCGCAATGCCAAATGCTGTCAGGTCATCGGCGGAGAGCGCGTTACAAGCTGTGATGACGCGTTGATTTTCGGCTATCACATACGAACAGCGGCGATATACGACCTCATCCATATTATGTCTGTGAGCTTCAAGCATGTCAGGGCTTACATCCCGCAGACTCGCTACTTTTGGATAATGGTGCTTGAGTGTTTCTATACCTGTTTCACACTGGGAGCGGCGCGTGTTGTATTCGCTTCCCGCAAGGTTGTGTTTTACCTGTGTATCACACAACACAATGCGGACATCTGTGCGGTTGAATGGGACAAAAACACAAGAGAGGTCGCGGCAATCCAGTTGCAATAGAGTTTTTTCCCGGCCCAGCACTGAGGCAAACTGATCCATGATGCCACACTTCATACCAACAAAATTGTTTTCAGCCCGTTGCCCCAACTCAGCAATGGCCACGCGATCCAATCCAAGGTTGAACAAGCGGTCTATGGCGAAAGCAAAACCAGTTGTCAAAGCAGCACTGCTGCTCATGCCGCTACCAATCGGTATATCACCTCCAAAAACCATGTCTATTGGCGGGAGACTGATATCCATTGCGCTGAATTCAAGCAGAACGCCTTGCAGGTAATCGGGCCAGCGCAATTTGGAGTGGGAGATTAAACCCGTCGGCATATCAAAGGTTTGATTCAAATCCAGAGAAATCCAATGAGATTCGTTGTTACCTGGTTTTATCGCCATATAGATGGCGCGATCTATGGCCGCTGGCAATACATAACATTCGTTGTAGTCTGTGTGTTCCCCAATTAGGTTGACCCTGCCAGGCGCTCTGATCAGTATGGATTCACGGCCAAACCTGGCTTCAAACGTTGTGCGAACTCTGTCTATAATTGTGGGCGTCATAAATCAGCGCGCTCACGCTTGCGAACCAGAAGCAAACCAAGCATGATTCCGCCAAATATTAGCATCACTATGCCCCACACCAAGTTGATATTTAATCCCAGTGAGCGAACATACATGGTTTCTGGAGTCACAAGACCATAAATCGCCAAAATCACTCCAAACACAACAAACAACAGGCCGATTGGAAAACGTAAATCAAATCTCATAGGAGCGCCTCTAGGCAAAGAGCAGGTTTAAGACAACAGCGCAAGCCAATATGACCGCACCTAGCATTGCGGGGCGTTTATACCAGGCCAGATGGGAATCAGAATGGCGCTCTGTAAGGCTATATACCAATCCGCGCAGTTCGTTGTCGGTTTTGTTGCGCCTAGTCAGCAAACTCACAAGTATGGTTGCGGCAAAGCAGACGCTCCATGACCAGATTGCTGTCCAGAAATTTTGCGCCATCTCGGATGGATAATAGTGCAGAGCCCCGGAAATAATCCACCCGCCTTTGATCCCAACTACAGCTCCAATAGGCAGTGTGATGCCATGATGGATTGAAGCGGCAATTGTGCCGGATAACAAACCGTAAAAAGCGCCGTGGCCGGTTGTTCTGCGCCAGAACATCCCAAGTAGAAAAGTTGCGAAAAGCGGAGCATTTACAAAGGCAAATACCAACTGGAGCATATCCATAATGTTGTTAAAGCTGGCGGCTAAGTAGGCGGCGGCCAAGGATATGAGTGTTCCCGCAATGGTGGCGGCTCTGCCCATCCACAAATAATGTCGGTCACTCTTCCCTTTGGCTATGTAACTTTGGTAAATGTCGTAGGTCCAAACTGTGTTGAAAGCAGTGACATTACCGGCCATTCCGCTCATAAAACTGGCCATAAGCGCAGTAAGCCCAAGTCCCAAAAGCCCTGATGGAAAATAGTGGGCTAACATACCGGGAATAACCATGTCGTAGTCCAGCACTGCCGCGCCATTCACTACTTTTTCCGGTATAGAGAATCCGCCATTGGTTGCAGTTAGCGCAACGGCTATCATACCTGGCAAAATCACCAGTATTGGAAACAACATCTTTGGCACAGACGCTATTAACGGCACTCGTCTTGCGCTGGCTTCGTCCTTGGCAACCATGGCTCTTTGCACCACCAGAAAGTCTGTACACCAGTAGCCGAATGATAATACAAAACCTAAGCCCATAGCCATTCCGAACCACTCTACACCCATTGGGTTACTGGCAGGTGAGCCCAAATTACCCCAAGCACTTGTCCAAGCGTTGGGGCCATAGTTTTGGGCGTGTCCAAGCGTCTGTTGGCCTTGAGTGGCAACTAATGCCAACTTTTCCTTTAATCCGGGCCACCAGCCTACATTTTTAAGCCCCAGAAATACCAGAGGGGCAAAACCAAAAACTATTAAAAAGAACTGCATTACTTCGTTATAAATGGCCGATGTCAGACCACCCAAAAAGATGTAAGCCAAAACTATAGCTGCACTGACCCAAAGAGACATATCGAAGTTCCAGCCCAGTAACAAATTCAACAACTTTGCCATGGCATACATAGAAATTCCGCTGGAAAAAATTGTCATCGCGGCAAAACTGAAAGCATTAAATCCCCTGGTCTTTTCATCAAAGCGCAGCTTCAGGTACTCTGGAACAGACCGCGCTTTTGACCCATAGTAAAAGGGCATCATGAAAACGCCTACGAACACCATGGCCGGTACAGCTCCTATCCAATAAAAATGCGCCGTAGAAATACCATACTTGGCACCGGAGGCCGCCATGCCTATAACCTCCTGCGCCCCCAGGTTGGCGCTTAAGAAAGCCAAACCGGCTATCCACGCTGGTATGGAGCGCCCTGATAAAAAGAAGTCTTCGCTGGATTTCATACTTCGCTTCAAGAAAGCACCTATGGCTATCACAAAAACGAAATACAAAACCAACAGGGCATAATCAATGCCGTGTAATTGCAATGTCGGGACAATGGCCAGCGGAATCTGTTCAATCATTGGAAACTCCAGAGCATAAATCGTTTTCTGAACTTCTCTACAAACATACTACAATCATTCTGCTTTATTCTTAAATTAATTAATATCACCTGTTGGCGTTACAGAATCGCCTTCAACCATCAGTACAGCCGTGGGTTCTTTCACAAAGGGCCTATGAAGCACACCTTTTGGAATGGTTATACCATTATGTTTTTTTAATACAACTGTTTCACTTTCGAGTTCGATATACAATTCACCTTTTAAGACAAAGAAAAATTCATCTTCTTTGTCATGTTTGTGCCAATGAAATTCTCCTTCATTGAAAACTCCAAGCCGCACTAAACTGCTGTTCACCTTGCAAAGAGTTTGGTTATACCACTTTTCTTTGCATTCATTAATAATGTGAGGAACATCTATTGGTTTCAAAAAACCGAAATTTGGCTCCATATGAATGGTGTATTTTTGATTTTCATTCATGCCATTTCTCCAAGCCATACCAATTTGCGTTCTTTTTGAACGCGAATTGGCATGACTTAACGCCATAACTTACTTAATGATCTTCTTAATTGCCTCAGCTATCTGTCCGCTTTTAACTTCGGCCAGTTCGTATGAAGCGCGCACCATTGGCTTGTTTACTTTCAGAACGCGCGTGATGTCTATTGGAGTAGCTGACAGGACTACATCACAGGGAGTTGCGTCTATGGTGGCTTCAAGGTCTTTGATCTGCTTATCGCCATAGCCCATGGCAGGCAGGATTCCCTTGGCGTTGGGGTATTTTTTGTATGTGGCTGCTATTGAATCAACTGCGTATGGTGTCGGATCAACGATTTCGCCAACGTCTCCGTTACGGGCGGCGACAACACCGGCACCGTAGGACATGGAGCCGTGGGTCAAGGTTGGACCGTCTTCGATGACAAGAGCTTTTTTGCCTTTTATCATTTCGGGTTTTTCAATGGTAACTGGACTGTTGGCGCGGATAACGGTGGCCTTTGGGTTGTATTTGGCGGCATTTTCCTCAATAGATTTGATGTTTTCTTCTTTGGCGCTGTCGCACTTATTGATTATGATCATGTCAGCCAATCGGAAATTTGTTTCGCTGGGGTAGTAGATCATTTCATGCCCGGGGCGGTGCGGGTCAGCTATGACAATATGCATGTCGCACTTGTAAAATGGGAGGTCGTTATTACCACCGTCCCAAAGGATTACATCGGCTTCTTTTTCTGCCTGCCGTAAAATCTGCTCATAATCAACGCCGGAATAGATGATGAAACCGTTGTCTATATGCGGTTCGTATTCTTCGCGCTCTTCTATTGTGCATTTATGCAGGTCTAAATCAGCATAGGTTTCAAATCGCTGACATGCCTGTACGGCGAGGTTGCCATATGGCATGGGGTGTCGAATAGCCACTACTTTCTTGCCCATTTCTTTGAGGATACGGCTGATGTATCGGGTGGTTTGACTCTTGCCGGAACCTGTGCGAACAGCGGTAATGGCAATAACCGGCTTGGTTGATTTAATCATGGTGCTTTCACAGCCCATGAGCTTGAAATCAGCGCCAGCGGCCATGCAAACACTGGCTAGGTGCATGACGTAATCGTAAGTTACATCGGAATAAGCGAAAACACATTCATTTATGCCCTCGCGCTTAATGATGTCAACGGCTTCTGATTCCTCATGGATGGGGATACCGTTGGGATACAGTTTGCCAGCCAGCTCAACTGGATATTTGCGTCCGGCAATATCGGGAATTTGCGTGGCAGTGAAAGCGACAACTTTGTATGCGGGGTTGTCTCGGTAGTAAGTATTGAAGTTATGGAAATCCCGGCCGGCTGCGCCAAGGATAAGAACGCATTTGGGTTCAGACATGGTTTACTCCATTTATGTATAAGCCAACCGCTGTGACGCTGGTACGTCACTCAGTCGAAACGGTACGGCTTCTAAATTTATTATACCTGATACCAATGCTGCGTTCAATATACCAATTTGCGTTTTCTTATGAACGCAAATTGGTATTAAACCACTTGCACCCCCATTTTTTGAGCAAAAATTGCCATAGATATTGACAATTCCAATGAAACTGGTAATCTGATATTGTTTCTTGAATTTAGCGCCTCGGATATTCCGGGGCGCCATTTTTTATTTAGTTTTTGGGATATGTTCAGCGGCTCCGCATGATTAGTGTCAGGTTGCAGTCAAACGAAATTACGTTTAGCCGCAGCTTGGTATAAAATCCAGGCCGCATTAAAGTTTGGTGATAGCGATACATGTCAGTTGCCGTGAAACACGCCTTGGAATACGCACTCTACCGTCTGGTCGAGGGCGTACTGAGGTACTTGCCATGGAATACGGCACTGGCCATTGGCGAGGCCGCCGGTTCCATAGCTTACTGGGCAGATGGAAGGCATAGGAATGTTGTTTTGGAAAATATTCAAAAATCTGACCTGGGGTTTTCCAGGAAAGAAGTTATTCAAACAGCGAAAGCGTGTTTCAGGCATTTTGGCGCTCTCTCTTTTACACTGCCTCAACTGCTCTTTATGGATGCCGAAACACTGACGAATCGCGTGCGCTTTCAGGGAATTGAACACTGGGATGCCGCGAGGCTTACCGGTGAAGGGTTTATTGGCCTCACTGGCCACTATGGGAACTGGGAAGCAATGGCCCTGTCTCTGTCGGCATCTGGCAGGCCACTGGCCGTAATTGGCAGGAAACTTAGCAATCCATGGCTTGACAGCCGTTTGCGCGCTCTGCGTACGCGGTTTGGCAACCGCGCCATAGATAAGAGCGGCGCAATGAAGGAGTGCGTAAAGACATTGCGGGAGGGAATGGGTGTGGGCTTTCTCCTGGATCAGGACGCACGCTCAAACGGGGTGTTTACAAAATTCATGGGGCGCTGGGCCTCAACTTACCCCACAGCGGCAGCGCTGGCATTGCGATTTGACTTGCCTGTTGTTCCCATCTTCAGTTATCCGCATCCTGATGGCACAATTATAATCAGAGCTGAACCTGCGTTAGTAATTCCGCGGTCAGGTGACAACGAAAAAGATATTCTGACCGCGACTCAATTCATGAGCACCGCGCTTGAACACCAAGTGCGGCGTTTGCCGCATATTTGGTTTTGGATGCACAGGCGATTCAAAACCCAACCCTCAACCTCCAACACTGGGACAATCCCCCAACAACTATAAGGAAAGTCCATGCCCAAGCACGTACTCGCCAAATTAGAGACTGACCACAAGGCGTTAAAACAGGCACTCCTTGTTGACATTCCGAAAGAAATAGCCGCAGCAGCATCCCAGGGCGACCTTTCTGAAAACGCTGAATATGAACAAGCTCTGGCAAAACGGGATATGTTCCAATCCAAGCTGGTGGCGCTGGAACAGAGGATTACTGAAATAGCAAGCCTTGATGTGTCCAGACTCCCAAAAGACAGAATCGCTTATGGCTCTAAAGTAAAATTACTGGACCTTGATTCAGACAAGGAAGTCACATACAAATTGGTTCTCCCGGAGGAACTGACAGATGACCCGTCCCTATTGAGCATCAGTAGTCCAATCGGTTCCTCCCTTGTGGGACTGGAAGAAGGAGCTGAAATACGTATAAAAATTCCGGCTGGTTCAAAGCGTTTTGAGGTTTTAGAGCTTCAGACAGTTCACCAGCAGTAAGTAAATCGGGAGCCCAAAATGGTCACTTCAGGGGCTTCCTTTTGTGTCTGGATAACCGACTACTGCTATACTTATCTTGGAGTTGTTATGAGAAAAATTCTTTCTACAATCTTACTGTCCATGCTTCCGTTAGCGGCTTTGTACTCCCAGTCCGCCACGTACGAGGAAAGCCCTGACGCTTGTACCAGTATTATGGTGGGCAAAAAGGCATCCACAGACGGTTCAGTGATTACATCCCATTCCTGCGATGGCAATTACCGTGCTTGGCTTAACATCCAACCCAGGACAAAAAATCAGCCTGGCTCTGACAGGGAGATATGGTGGGGCAAAATGCACACCGAAACGCCGGATGACCTGAGGGGCTTGCTGAAAAAGGGGCAAATTCCTCAAGTGCCTGAAACTAACGCATATATAAATACAAGTTATCCATTTATGAATGAAAAGCAGTTGGCTATGGGCGAAACCACTTTTGGCGGACGTAAGGAACTGATAAACAAGAATGGCTTGTTTGTAATTGAGGAGCTTCAGTCAATTGCGCTGGAACGCTGCGCTACCGCGAGAGATGCCATAAAGCTGATGGGCAGTCTTGCAGAACACTACGGCTATGGTGACAGCGGCGAGTGCCTGACAGTTGCGGACAAAAAAGAAGTCTGGCACTTTGAAATTATGGGAGCCGGCGAAAAAAAAATAGGCGCTGTTTGGGCGGCTGTGCGTATTCCGGATGACCATGTGGGAGTGTCCGCCAACATTCCCCGCATCAGCGAGGTGGACCCTTCAAAGCCGGACACCTATATGGCTTCAGCCAACATTTTTACGCTTGGCAAAGAAATGGGGTGGTGGGATCCGGCCAGAGAAAATTTTAAGTTCTGGAAGATATACGGCGGTGTCAGAAAACCCTATGCAATCCGCGAATTTTTTATACTGAACACGCTAGCTCCATCTCTTAATTTGAATATGGATATGCTGGAATTGCCGCTTTCGGTCAAGCCGGATCAAAAAGTCAGTCCCGAAAAAGTATTTGCCTTTTTCCGCCAGACATATGAGGACACCGAATATGACCGCTTTAAGAGGCTTCTGGTTCCTAAACCAAGGGCACAGGGTGAGTCGGCCCCGCCGGAAGGGGCGCAGCCGGAATTTGTCCGCAGTCCGGCGGTCAATCCCTGGATGAATAGCGATATGATTACGCTTATCAACACCATCAAGCCGGATACGATTCAGAATCAGCGCACAATTGCCGTTCCGCAATGCGCTTACAGCCATGTGACACAACTGCGCGATTGGCTGCCAAATGAAGTTGGCGGCGTGGCTTGGTTCAGCTTTGACAACCCCGGCCAAAGCCCGCGCTTCCCCCTGTTTGCTGGCATACTGAGTGTGCCGAAGCCCTTTGAAATTGACCCGCAGAAAAAATTCCGCCTGGATAGCGCGGCTTGGACTTTCAGGCGCGCAAATAAGCTGGCTCAGGTGAAATGGGGGCAGGCTAAGAACTTGATAAATGATTCCATCATGGAGTTTGAAATTAAAGGACTGATAGAGCTGCCATTGGTGGAGCAGCGCGTAAAAGATATGCTCAATAGGGATAATTCACTTGAAGGCCGCAAAAGAGTGCAGGAATACCTGACACAATATTCTGGTGATTTTTCCAGGTCAGCTATGCAGAAATGGATTGAACTGGGTGACACTTTCTGGGCGATGTTCGCCAGAGGATTTTGATAATAGTTCCATATGAAATGTGCCGAGCTATTTGCAAAATAGAAGTTTTGAAAGTGGGCTGTTTACTTGACTTGGAAAACGCGAAAACCCCAGGTAGCTGCTAGGGAACAGAGCCTTATTTCACAAATTTTAAACTGATCAATTAGCTCAATTATTAC
>JAIRRD010000210.1 GCA_031256155.1 Holophagales bacterium | reverse complement strand
CAGGACACAGGGTGGGGCCGAAGGTGTGGGCAATGCCCCTACCAGCGCAGTTGTAGCATCCAGTCTGTGGATACTGATAGCGGACTTCCTGCTTACCAAACTAATGCTGGTATAGTAATGGCGGAAAAATTGATTGCAAAACCGATAATAGACATTGTAAACCTTTCAAAGGCTTTCGGCCCAAAGATAGTACTCTCCAAAGTCAACATCTCAGTCATGGAGGGCGAGAGCCTTGTAGTCCTTGGCGGATCGGGTACGGGCAAGACAGTTCTGTTACGCAACATCATGGGGCTGCTGGCTCCTGATTCGGGTCATGTTGCTGTTGACGGTAAGACAATACACAAACTGGACAGGCAGGAACTTTTTGAAACAAGGAAAAAAATAGGCATGTGTTTCCAGATGGCCGCACTGTTTGACTCCATGACAGTGGAAGAAAATATTGCTTTTGCGCTCAAACGGCACACGGACATGACTAAATCTCAAATCGCCAAACGCGTTGACGAATGCTTGTACATGGTTGGAATGAAAGACACACAAAAGTTGAAGCCCGTTGAACTATCCGGCGGCATGAAGCGCCGCGTTGGCTTTGCAAGGGCAATAGCCTTAAAGCCAAAAATACTTCTGTTTGATGAGCCAACCACCGGCCTGGACCCTGTCATGACCGATGTAATAGGACGAATAATCCTTGGACTCAAGATGGAACTTGGCGTTACTAGCATCACAATCACACACAGCCTGAAAAGCGCCTTTAACATTGCGGACAGGATAGCCCTTCTCTTCAGGGGAGAGTGCATTGCCTGCGAAACACCTGAGGCATTTCAAAAAAATCCTCTTCCTGTGGTACAACAGTACCTCAATGGCGATGCAGACGGTCCTTTCCTTTTGGATCCGCCGCCGCCAAAATGGACGCTGCCAAGAAACAGCACAACACCATTCAACAAAGGCTAGTATTAATTGAAATCAACCGCGCAGGGAAAGGGCATGAAACAAGAAACTAAAGTAGGCATATTCTTTGTGGTCACCATCTTCATCATAGGATGGTTGATTTTCAAGACGGAAAAACTGATTTTTTTTGACAAAGCTCCAAAGAGGATATTTACCACTAACTTCGACCAGGCAGCAGGCCTGCCAAAGCAAGGTAAAGTACGCATCGCAGGTGTGGAGGTAGGTAAGGTTCTGGGCATCCAACTGGCTGGCAATAAAGCCGTTGTCACTTTCAGCGTTGATGAATCAGTGGCCGTACACAGAGATGCCATAGTAAGTCTGGCAAATATCGGAATCCTGGGAGAAAAATACATTGACCTAAACCCAGGCCACCCCGAAAAGGGCACTGCCACGATGGGTATGCAGTTGGCCAGCATCACGACTATAGGATTGGACTCTATCATCGAAAATATCGGCGCTATAGCCATAGATTTGAAAGGCATCACATATGCCCTGCACGAAAGTATTGGCGGCGAAAACGGACGCATGAAGCTGGATGAAATCATGGACAATCTCCAGATGCTTACAGCCGAATTCCGTGCGGTGACACAAGAAAATCACGGTGCCATAAACAGGACGATGGCAAACATTGAGGGCATTACCAGCGATTTCCGCGAGCGCTTGCCCGTACTCGCACGGCAATTTGGAGAACTGGGCGACAGACTGAACGCACTGATAAAAGAAAATGGACCTGAACTTTCCGGTCTCGCAAGCGACGCACGCAAACTGGCACAAGGCTTCCAAAGCACCAGCGACAACCTGCGCAGCATCACCGACAAACTCAACAGGGGCGAAGGCACAATAGGCAAGTTGCTGACTGACGAAACCACCATTACAAAATTAAATGAAGCCGTCAGCGGACTAACCGAGGTGTTTGGCGGTATCGGAAACATGGAAGTCAGACTTGATATGGGCGCGGCTTCATGGGCCAACAGAGGCAGCGGCAACAGTGGCAAGGCTGGCCTTGGCATAGAGATAGCCAGAAAAAACGACTATTGGTACTCGTTTGAATTTTCTTCCAGCCCTGATGGAAAAGTGACCAATAAAACCAATTACATCACCTGGACCAACCCCGAAACCGGCGAACACATACTGGTTCCAGCGAACTACCACTCCGTCAACGTAGAGCAGGGATTCAATTTCAGCGCCGAGTTCAACAAGCGCATTGGTAAAAATTTTGTTCTGCACGGCGGCATAATTGATGGAACCGGCGGCGGCGGTATAGAATATCGTGCCTTCAAAGACCGCTTTCGGCTCGGCGCACTGTTTTATGACTTCACACAAAGAGAAGGTAAGGAAAATCCGAGAAGCCGGGCAACGGCCAGCTACGAATTCTGGAAGGGACTCTACGCCCAGGCCGGAATCCAGGACATCGCCAACAAAGACACACGCAGCTTCTTCTTCGGCGGCGGCTTCCGCTGGAAGGACGATGACATAAAGAAAATGGTGGGGTTGGTGGGTATGGCGAAGTAAATGGGATCAAAAGCAATGTGTGACTGAAAGGGGGTAGCAGATTGGCTGACTGGTGGCCCAGCGAGGAGGAATACACACCTGGCATTAACAAGCAGAAATGGCTTGAGATGCTGAAAAATACCGAGATTTTTGACTTGGATTCCTTGGCAATAATGAAAAGAATGCTTGATTATGGAGGGTCGGCAGCATGCAAGGAACTCAGCCAAAAATATGGTAAAACCGTTGCATTTTACAATTTTGGCTCCGTCAAGCTCGCCAAGCGAATCCTCAAAGAAACGAATTGCAGTCTCTTTCCAAATGAAAAAACTGGCAAATCAAGACTGTGGCCGATATTGTATCAAGGCGCAGACAAAAAAACGGATAACCTTTTTATCTGGCGGTTGCGTAATGAGCTTTGGGAAGCATTGGAGGAAATGGACTTATCGAACATTCCCCTATACAGTGAATTGGCAGAAGAGTCGTCTATTGAGGCAGACGATTTGACTGAATGGTGGCCTAGCGAAGAAGAATATACACCTGATATAGATAAACAGAAATGGCTTGAGATGCTGAGGAATCCTGATATTTTTAACCTAGATTCCCTAGTGATAATGAAAAGGATACTGGACTATGGTGGAGCAGCAACATGCAAACAATTAAGTCAGAAATATGGCGAACATGATGCATTTTACTATTATGGTTCCGTTAATCTGGGAATACGAATACATAAAGAGACGAATTGCAGTGTGCTGTCGAAGGGAAAAGAAGCAAAAAAAATATTATCAATACTATATCAAAGCAAATACCCGGACAAAAAAAGGAGTGGTTTTCTCATTTGGAAGTTGCGCTCAGATCTAAAGAAAACACTGGAGGCGATAGACTTATCTAACATTCCACTATATTCACAGAAAGATGCGAATGGAACCAGCGAGAATGATGATCTGTTACCATTATACACCGAAGCAAATTTTCTTGAAGATGTATTCATCAGCAAGGAAAGCTACAATACACTGAAAAAATTGCTGGAACGAAAAAAAAATGTGATCCTTACAGGTCCGCCGGGCGTGGGCAAGACATATGCCGCCAAGAGGCTGGCGTTCTCCATAATGGGGCTGAAGGATGAGGGGCGCGTTAAGATGGTTCAGTTCCACCAGAGCTACAGCTATGAAGACTTCGTTATGGGCTATCGGCCCAACGCAAAGGGTGGCTTTGATCTCGTAGAGGGGCCTTTTTACCAATTCTGCAAGCAGGCTGCGGACGATGCGGATAGACAATATTTCTTCATCATTGACGAAATCAACCGAGGAAACCTCAGCAAGATTTTCGGCGAACTTCTTATGCTTATTGAGGGCGACAAGCGCGGGCGCAGTTTCTCCATTGACTTGCTT